>DATATS010000242.1:0-15068 GCA_036268675.1 Pseudolabrys sp. | reverse complement strand
TGCACGACGATCGCATAGCCGGCGCGGGCAAGCGCCAGCGCGATCGCCGCGCCGATGCGGCGTCCCGCCCCTGTGATCAGCGCCACGCGCGGCGCGGATTGTGTGTTGCCATCCGCCATATTGGCGCCAGTCATACGCCGTCGCGGCGCGCGCCGCCAACGATTGGAACTCTCATCGGCGCCCCCATTTATAGTTAATGCCAACGACCGGCACCCTCGCGGTTTGGCGGACTAACTGTTCCTTAGGGATAACCGCCGGTGCGTGGTGAACGATTCACGACCGCTTAACTTAAAATGCCCGATAAACCTTCCACGAAAATGTCGAACTTTCGCGTTTGACCGACCTGGACACATCGTTTTGCGCAGTGAGCCTGCGCGGTTCCAGGCACCAGATCGCGAAACGGACTTTGGTGTTGAGAGTGGAGGGTGCGATGAAAAAGGCGATCCTGGCGCTGACCATGGCGGCCACAATGGTTGTCGCGGGCACGGCCGCCGCAGCCGATCTTTCGCGTGGCCCCACGCCCTATTACGCCAATACGGCGCCCGCCGTTTACAACTGGGCGGGTTTCTATGCGGGCGCCAACGCCGGCTACGAATGGGGAAAAATCACCAACAGCTCGGTGAGCCCGGATGGCCTTTTTGGCGGCCTGCAAGGCGGCTTCAACTGGCAGACCGGTCAGTTCGTCGTGGGCGGTGAAACCGATATCCAGGGAAGCGGCGCTGACGATACTTTCGCGCCTTACAAATTCTCCAATCCCTGGTTCGGCACGGTACGCGCCCGCGCCGGCTGGGCGCTCAACAACGTCCTGTTCTACGGAACTTTCGGTCTCGCCTACGGCGAGATCAAGGCCGAGAACCTCAGCCTCGACGAGAGCAAGACCCATGTCGGCTGGACCGGCGGTCTCGGCATGGAAGTCGGCTTCACGCCCAACTGGTCGGCAAAGGTTGAGTATCTTTATATGGATCTGGGAAACCGCGCCTACAGCATTACCGGCATGAACAACGGATTCGAAACCAACATGGTGCGCGTCGGCATCAACTACCACTTCTAGAACCTTCCGCGCGCACGTTCGCAAATCGTAAGCGGAACCCCGGGCCAAATGCCCGGGGTTTTCGTTTATGGCACGACGCGAGCGCCGTCATTCGACGCCGATTCCAGATTATTGCAGCGAAAATAGTGTTGCAGAAAAATCACCTCCGGTGAGTTCCGTGCCTCGTCCGCAATGCAGCCCAAATTCAAACGCCGACGCGCCTCATTCCGCCGTCAAAGACACTCGCATGCGCGTTGTGGTGACCACCGTTCACAAGAGGAACCGTTGCCGACGGCGAGCGTTGAAAGGGCACATTCGGGGGCGCGTTGGCTCCTTGTGCGTAAGCAAGTGAGGTATGTCATGAAAAAGTTACTGCTCGCGGGCGTCGGCGTTCTGGCGTTGGGCGTGGCGACTGCGTCGGCGGCGGACCTTCCGCGCCGCGCGCATCGGATGCCGACAAAGGCGGCCATGTATGAGCCGCCGTTCACCTGGACCGGCGCGTATGTCGGCATCTATGGCGGTGGCGGCTTTGGCCGTTCCAACTTCTCCGCTCCGCTCGCCAGCGGCGGGTTCGATCTGTCGGGCGCGGTGGCCGGCGGCACGCTTGGCTACAACTACCAGATGGGCCAGGCCGTGCTCGGCATCGAAGGCGACGGCGGCTGGAGCAACATCCGTGGCAGTTCGACTTGCGCGGGCCTGAGCTGCGAAACCCGCAACGACTGGCTTGCAACCGTGCGTGGCCGTCTCGGCTACGCGGCCGGCCGCTTCATGCCTTACGTGACCGGCGGCGCTGCGTTCGGCAACATCAAGACATCCGTCGCGACGCTCGGCTCGACCGATACCACCAGAACCGGCTGGACTGCCGGTGGCGGCGTCGAGATGCACATTGCCGGGCCGTGGAGCGCCAAGCTTGAATATCTCTACGTCGATCTCGGCCGCGGCGATTCGCTCGCGGGCTCCAACACCAAGTTCGACACCAACATCGTGCGCGCCGGTCTGAACTACAAGTTCTGGTAAAACCGGACGTACACAGCAAATGCAAAGCCCCGGAGCGCGCTCCGGGGCTTTTGCTTTTTCGCGTTCGTTCAGACGGTGACTTTGGTCTGCGCGAAGGCCGGGACGCTGGCGGCGAAGGCATCGTGATAGACGACAAGACGCGGATGATCCTTTCGCCATTTGCCCTCGAAGCGCAGGTCGCCATAGCCGAGTACGCAGGCAAGCGAGATCTGGCCGACATCCGGCGGATTCGTAAGCTGGGGCGGCGCCGCTTCCAGCGACGCCAGGCCGCGCGCGATCTTGCCGGCCTGGCGATCGACCCAGGTTTCCACGCGATGCTCAGCCGGGCGGTAGCGCCCCTCATAGACGATCGTCAGAGACGCATCGAGAATGCCATCGCACAGCGCTTGCATGCGCAGGGCCGCAAAACGCGCACCCGGCTCGCGGGGAACGACGCGGCCGCCGCCCGCCAGATGATCGAGATAGTCCACGATCACGCGCGAATCGAACAGCGTGTCGCCGTTATCAAGGATCAGCGCCGGGATTTTGCCGAGCGGATTCTGCGCGCGAATTGAATCGCCTGGATCGTTGAGATCGGCTTCCCGCACGTCGATCTTGTCAGTGAGACCGAGTACGGCGGCGGCAATTCGCACCTTGCGCCCGAAAGGCGAGGCCGGCGTCGAGCGTAGGATCATGCAGTCACAAGCCCCGCGACTAGCGCGGCAAGGGAACTGCGCCGCAGAACAAAAACTAAACCGGTTCACGGAGGCACTTGCAAGCACCGCCGGCCGTTCGATCAGCCGGTGACGACCAGATTGACCGCCTTCGGGCCTTTGCCCTTCTTGTCCGGCTCCACATCGAAGCTGATTTTCTGCCCCTCGTTCAGGACCTTCAGCCCGGCCTGCTCGACGGCCGTGATGTGGACGAACACGTCGCGTCCGCCGTCGTCGGGTTTAACAAACCCGTAGCCGCGTTCGCCGTTGAAGAACTTCACAACACCGGTTTGCGCCATAGGGAAAACTCCTCTCCCCGCACTGCTCCACCGCCAGCCCCCACGGCGCGGCGGCTCGGCCCGACATTCACACTCGGGGAAAGCATCGACCGCCCACCGGACGGTTTCAGTCACTCCGCCGGCCCCCCACAGGAGGCGGAACGTCACTGCCAACGACTGGAACTAGACACCAAGCGGGCCCCTGAGGAAAGAGGCCACGATGTCACCGCGCCCCCGGCCCCTCGCCGGCGAGCCAATCCAGCGTGAATTGGCCCTTGCCGGCGCGCCCAAGCAGGCCGGCCAGCGCGGGCAACAGGGTGGAAAGCTCGCTTTCCAGCGTATGCGGCGGGTTCACCAGGATCAGCCCAGAACCATTGAGACGGGTCGGATCGGAAAGCGGGGCCACGATGAGCTCGGCGCGCAGGACCTTCGGGATTTCGAGGCGGCGCAGGCGCTTGGCCAGCATATCGGGCGCGCTGCGCCCCTTGATCGGATACCAGAGCGCATAAATGCCGGACGCCCATTTGCGGTGGGCGAGGCCAAGTCCCCGGACCAATCGGTTGAAATCGCTGTCCTGCTCGAACGGCGGATCGACCAGCACCAGGCCGCGGCGCTCCTTTGGCGGCAGGTAGGCGGAAAGCGCGCTCCAGCCATCGCGCGCGATCGTCTTGATGCGGACATCGCCCTTGAGATTGCGCGCGAGCGCCGCAGCCGCCTGCGGCTCCAGTTCGCAGGCAATCAGATGATCTTGCGGGCGCAGCCAGGCGCGCGCCAGCGCGGGCGAACCGGGGTAAAGCTTGAGCCGGCCGCGCTCATTGAGTGCCGCCACCACCTCAAGATAAGGCGCCAGCAATTCCGCGACCGGCACCGCCAGTTGCGCAGCGAGGATGCGTTCGATGCCGTCATGCCATTCGCCGCCGCGCGCAGCTTCCGGTCCGGCCAGATCGTAAAGGCCGGCGCCGGCATGCGTGTCGATGACCCGGAAAGGCGCGGGCTTGCGGCGCAGATAATGAAGAATGCGGCAGAGAGTCGCGTGCTTGAACACGTCCGCGAAACTGCCGGCATGGAATGCGTGGCGATAATTCAAGGGACAGCCAAAGCTCCGCCTCGGATGCGGCGCGATTTGCCGCAAGACGCGCGACGTTAGCTCAATGCGGCGTGCCGCGCAGGCCGAAATGGCTGCGCGGCTTGACCGGCGGCAGCGCACGCACTGCTCGCGAGGGGTCCGGCGGCGTTGCGGGCGTGCGCACGACCTGCGCCGCAACCGCGGCGCTGGCGGCGGAAGCGCACCGCCGCAGGTGCGCAAGCATCAACAGGCGCAATGCAACAAAGCAGGCTGCAAGGACGCCGACGGCATGCAGGGCCGGCGGCAAGATCGGTTGATCGAACTTAGCCACCAGCCAGAGCACGACATAGCCGAGCCCAATGAACCAGACGACAAATCCGATGTAGTCCCCGACTCGATTCATCGCGCTTCCCCGCATCTGATCACGCGGGGGGCAAGGTTGCGGATTTCCCTTACGAGAACCTTGCGCCAATTCTCGACGCGCCGGGGTTATCCCCATGACGCCCGTCGCCATCGTTAGTGGCGGCTTAATGCAATCGCGGACTCAAAGGTACGATTTCGTGCACGCGCATTTCAATTCGCCTCGCCGCCGCCACACACGCCGTCACAAAATTATCCGCCGCCGGCGCGCACGGCCGGCATGGCGAGCTTGTCGCGGCGACAAGAATTCTTCGCAACTTCGCCACAGTCGCGAAAGCCGAGATCCTTGGTCAGGCAGATGCGCACTTCGCTGATGCGCTTGCTGCTGCAGACCACCGCGATGGTTTGGCGCGACAATCCCGGGTTGGCCTTGACGAAAGCTTCGGCCACGTCATCCGGCGCCACCGTGGCGGGCGCATCGAGCACCAGATAATCGGGCGGGATTTTCACCGCCGCGCGCGCCTTGCGCACGAGGTCGAAATAGGGCTGCGCGGCAAGTCCCGAGCAAGTGCCGTGGCGATCCCACTCATGATAAACCAGCCGCGGGCTCGGCATCAGATCGAGCATGCTGTCGACGATTGCGCGCGCGATCCGCGGCGCCGGCCGCTGGCAGTCGGACGGATAGCCATGGTCGTATTGCGGCCAAAGTCCGTGAACCACGAAGGAAAACGGCCGCCCGGCGCATTGCGGGTCCGGCCGCCGGTTGGGCGACCTTTCATGCGTGGCCGCGCAATAGCTCGGCGACCAGGACAGCGCCAGCACGTAGAAATCGAAACGGCCGGGCGCGTTCGCCTGCGCTTGCTCGCGCTCCTGCGCCAGCGCCACGACCGCGAACAGAAAGGTGAAGCTAGCGGCGATGGCGGCCATGCGTACCGCCCGTTCAAGTCGTCTTCGACCCATAAGTCACCCCCATCATACGAATGCCAGGAACAAACCGGAAATAAGCCTCGAGCCAAGGTTCCGGGTTATTCTAGAGGAGGTTTTAGAACATTTCAAGAACAAAATAGAACAGATGAGGGCCGCGAGGCCGCCGCTCAGGGGCCCGCCATCTTGCAGCGGGGATTATAGGCCCAATTGCGGTCGAGGCCGACCACGCACCATTCCACGCCCCAGGTCGCCCCGATCGTGCCGGTGTCTTCGCCGATCCAGTAACGAACCGTATGCCGGCGTCCGTCGCTGACCGTGGCCACGGCGCTGCAAAAGCGGCGGGGGATGGTGCCGGCAGCCCATGGCCGGAACGCGATTTGCCGCACCCGGTCGAAGCCGAGGATTTGCAGATCCGAGTTCCAGAAGCGGCTTTCCTTCTCGGCGAAACGCGAGGCAATCGTGTCGAGCGCGGTTTCGCAGGGCGGCACCACACCGTCGTAGTTCGCCCCCGAGAGGTAGAAGTTCATTTCCAGCCAGTTCGCGGCCTTCGCCGGAGCGAGCGCACTCAAACCGGCCAAAGCCGCCGCCAATGCCAATCCGCCGAAAAAAGTCCTGCGCCACATGATGCAAACTCCAGCCTGCCGGGGAGGACTTTACCACAGCTATTTCCGGGACGGGACCGATTCGTACACAGCTTTGCGGCCGTCCCGACTCGCAGCAAACCTTGCGGCGCTGCATCATTTTTCTCGCGAATCGGGCTCAGGCTCATCTGCAAGTTCGTCTCGTCCAGGCAGGTGACGGAAACCCGACGCAGGAGGAGTCATGACCGTGGCACTGCGGCGGCCGGAGTTGGCCGATCCAGTGTTTGGTCTTGAGTGGGCCGCACGATTGCTGGCGGAAGTTCTCGCACCTTGGGTGCAGGAGCTTGGGCTGGTGATCGAGAAGATCGAGTGCGACCGTCCGGCGGGCGCGCCGGACGATTGGCAGCCTGGGGCGGTGTTGCGTTTGCCCTTCGCCGCGCGGAATTGTCGTGACGGCAATGTAGTGTGCGGGCCGGCGCTCATGACGCTGGCCGACTGCGCGATGTTGTTCGCCTGCACGGCGGCGTGGAATGGTTATAGGCCGGTGACGCCGATCGACCAGACCACGCATTTCCTGCGGCCGGCCAGTTTCGACGTTCTCGCCGATGCGCGTGTTGTGCGGATCGGACGGACGACGACATTCGGTCGTGTTTTGCTGTCGAGTGCGACCGACCGGCGTCCGGTCGGGATGGTGTCGAGTGCGTATGCCATGTTGTAGGTTGCGTTGCGTCTCCAACGACGGCGCGGTTGCCGGCAACTCGCCCGCAACCGCGCCGAAATCTTTTGTGCGCCGGCTATGCGCCGCGCCAGTCGCCGAGCGCCGCCTGCACCAGCGCGAGCGCCGCCACCGCGGCAGTATCGGCGCGCAGGATACGGGGCCCCAGCGCGATCCGCAGCACATTGGGCCTTTCGAGCAAAGCCGCGCGCTCGTCCTCGGCAAAGCCGCCTTCCGGGCCGATCAAGACCGCGAGCGGCATTCCCGCCGACGCCGCGGCGAGCGCCTCGACCGGATCCTTCACCGCCGCGTCCTCGTCGCAGAATATCAAGAGCCGGCCGTTGTCCGCGTTTTCCATCAAGCTCTTGAACGCCGCCGGTTCGGCCACGTCCGGCACCGATAGAACGCCGCATTGCTGGGCGGCCTCGATGACATTGGCGCGCATGCGATCGAGATTGACGCGCGCCACCTGGGTGTGCCGGGTGATCACCGGTTGCAGCCGCGAGACGCCCATCTCGACGGCCTTCTGCACCAGATAATCGAGGCGGGCATGCTTGAGAGGCGCGAACAGGAAATGCAGGTCGCCCGGCGGCGGCTGCGCCCGCACGCACTCCCGGGCCAAAATCGTCGACGCCTTTTTGCCGCTGCCGGCGAGCTCGGCCTGCCATTCTCCGTCGCGGCCATTGAACGCCAGAACCCCGTCGCCGCGCTTGAGCCGCAATACGTTAAGCAGATAATTCGCCTGGTCGCGGTCGAGCGGCAGTTCGCCACCCGCGGCCAAAGGCGCGTCGAGATAGATGCGGGGCGTTCGGAAATCGTAGCGCGGCATAAGCTCGTTTCTGGGCGCGTTTCATTGCAGGCCGGGAACCCGGAACCGGTTTAGGCCGCCGGGCGTGGCCTTGGCGAGGGCCTGATTTTAACCTCTCCGGATCTCCTGCCGTGTTCCCGACGTATTCGGCGGGTTGGTATAAGGTAAGCGGTCGCACAGCCGACTGTATATAATGCCGCCGGGAGCCTGAGGGGATTCGCCATGAATTTGTGCCGGGCATTGCTTATTGCGACGTTGATCGCACCGGCCGCGGCCGCACCCGCGCTGGCGCAATTCCAGCCACCGCCGCAGCAGCAGGAGCCGCCGCCCTGCATCAAGCAATTCATCAAGCTGCGCGACGAGGTCGAGACCAAAGCCAAGGCGATCGCGGCTGCGCGCAAACACAAGGTCAGTCCGCAGGAAGGCTGCAACCTGTTCAGCATCTTTACCGCGGCCGAGACCAAGATGATCAAGTACGCCAACACAAACGCCGCCTGGTGCGGCATCCCCCCGCAAGCCTTGCAACAGATGAAAACGGGGCACGCCAAGGCGATGGAGATGCGCACCAGGATTTGCCAGATCGCCGCCGCTCCGCCGCGGCCCACTGGACCGACCTTGAGCGACGCACTCGCGCCCGCCATTCCCGACGCCGACAACATTAAATCCGGCCATGGCACCTACGACACCCTGACCGGTACGCCGCTGGGAACCAGATGAGCGAGACGACCGGACGCGTCGCCGATGCGACCGGAAATTGGGTTGACGGCCTCGCGCCCGCCTTCACCCGCCCCTATTTGCGGCTCGCTCGCCTCGACCGGCCGATCGGCTCATGGCTGCTGCTGATGCCGTGCTGGTGGTCGCTCGGGTTGGCCGGTATCCGCGCCGATCATTTGCCGAGCCTCTGGTACATCGTACTTTTTTTCATTGGCGCGTTCGCGATGCGCGGCGCCGGTTGCACCTGGAACGACCTGGTCGACCGCAATCTCGACGGTCTGGTCGAGCGCACGCGCTCGCGGCCGATTCCGTCGGGCCAGGTCAGCGTCGCACAAGCTGCCGCGTTCATGCTGGCGCAGGGGATGATCGGCCTTGCGGTGCTTCTCCAGTTCAACCGTTTCACGGTGATCACCGGCCTGGTCTCGCTCTGCGTGGTGGTGATCTATCCGTTCATGAAGCGCGTCACCTATTGGCCGCAGATTTTTCTCGGCCTCGCCTTTTCCTGGGGCGCGCTGATGGGCTGGCCCGCCGTGTTCGGGCGGCTCGATTGGCCCGCGCTGGTCCTCTATGCGGGCTCGATCGCCTGGGTGATCGGCTACGACACCATTTACGCGCATCAGGACCGTGAGGACGACGCGCTCATCGGCATCAAATCGACGGCGTTGCTGTTCGGCGAGCGCACCGCGCCGATGCTGGCGGCATTTTATGCAGCGGCGGTGGTGCTGATCGGGACTGCCGGATTGATGGCCGGCGGCGGACTGATATTCATGATCGGCATGATCGCATTTGCCGGCCATCTCGCCTGGCAGGTTCTGCGGCTCGACGTCGGCGATCCGGTGCATTGCCTCAAGCTATTCAAGTCGAACCGCGACGCCGGGCTGATCCTGTTCGCAGCGATGCTGCTGGAGGCGGTGTTCTAGGGCGCGACATCGCACCACGGAACATCTCGCCTGCCGCTTGCGTAAACAGGCCGGGCACAAACCCTGTTCATCGCACATGAATCCCAAACGCATCCTCATTTCCGGCGGCGGCATTGCCGGGCTGACCTTGGCCATCGAACTCAAACGGCACGGATTTGAGCCGGTGGTGATCGAGCGCGAGCCGGGCGCGCGCACCGAAGGCTATATGATGGATTTCTTCGGTACCGGCTGGGACGTGGCCGAGCGCATGGGGCTCACCGGCCGGCTGCGCGCCATCCGTTATCCGATCGACACGCTCGAATTTGTCGACACCAACGGCGAGGCCTATGTGCGCGCGCCGATCGATCGCGTGGCCCGAGCGCTCGATAACGATTACGTCTACCTGCTGCGGCAAGATCTCGAACGCATCCTCGCCGAGCGGGCCAATGAAGTGGGCGTCGAAGTACGCTACGATATGTCGCTGGCGGCGCTCGACGACCGGAGCGACTCGGTGCATGTCCGCTTCGAAGACGGCAGCGAAGACGACTTCGCGCTCGTTATCGGCGCCGATGGCGTGCACTCGCGTGTACGCGAACTTGCATTCGGCCCCGAGCGCGATTTTGCGCGCTTCCTCGGGCTCTATGTCGCGGCCTTTCATGCCCCGCGCGGCGATCTGCCGGTCGCCCGCGAGGTCAAGCTCTACCAGGATATCGACCGGATGACGTTTCTCTATCCGCTCAGCGCGCAGCGCGTGGATGCGACCTTCGCGTTCCGGCATGACGAAGTGAATGTCGCGCACGGCGAGCGTCTCGCATTCTTGCAAGCTTTCTATCGCGGCTCAGGCTGGATCGCCGAGGACATATTGCGCGCGTATTCCGGCGAAGCGCCGATCTATTTCGACAGCGCCACGCAGATCGTCATGCCGAACTGGCACAAGGGCCGGGTCGCGCTGATCGGCGACGCCTGCGGCTGCCTCACATTGCTGGCGGGCCAGGGCTCACATATGGCGATGGCGGGCGGCTATGTACTGGCATCGCAACTGGCCAGGCAGAGGGATCACGTCGCAGCCTTCGCCGCCTATCAGAAATTGCTCAGGCCGCCGGTGACGAAAAAACAGAAAAGCGCCGCGCGTTTCGCCGGTCTGTTCGTGCCAACGAAAAATTCGCGTCCCTGGCTGCGGCGGCTGGTGATCCGCGCAATGTTCAGCAAGGCGCTGATCGGGATCGGCCTTCGCTCATTTGGAACTCGAAGTGTCCTGCCGCAGCACGTTTAAACGCGGGATCGAGTGGCTGTCATCGGTTTCGCCATCGGCGCCGGCGTTCGCTTGCGTGCGGTGCGCAGGCGATCGGGAAATCGAACCGGTCACCGCGTCGCCATCCTCGTCCGCCACGTAACCGTCTCCGCCAGGCACCGCGTCAGGCCGCTTCGGCTCCGGCACCGAGCCGGTGTAGGACGGGCCGTGGTGGCGGGCGGCATAAATTGCGCGCGCCTTGGCGGCCGCTACCTCGCCCGAAATGGCGTTCGGCCGGCACGGCCGGCGGCCGCTCGCGCGCTTCATGAGATCCACGTGGATGTGGTTGTAGTGATAGATGTTGTAGCCGGGCGCCAGCACCGTAACGAAAGTCTCGCAGGCATAAAGTTGCACGTCGTGCAGGAAGCCCTGCTCTTCCGGCGCGCCGTGCCAGCCGTCCTTGACGGTGATGGTTCGCCCGTCCGCCAATACGAATGCAGCGATGTCGAGCGCGTTGCCATAGGCGTGCTCGGACATATGCGAGCCGGCGGCGCCGACCATCTCGCGGCATGAATAGGCCGATATCTGCTTGATGGTGACGACCGGCGAACGGAACCAGTGCAATGCCGCCGGCTGCACGCCTTCGCTGACCCAGCGGTCGAGCGCCGAGACGATCGGACAGGCGAGCGTTGCCGCCGGCGTCAGCGTCGCCGGCATCATCGCCGTGGTCGCGCTCGGGCCCCGCATCGGGCCGAGCGGCGGCAGCGCGCGCTGTTGCGGCGGCGGCTGATAGGCCGGCTGGTTGTAGCTCTGGCGCGGCGGATAGCCGGGCGCGGCGCGCTCGCGGCCGGAAGGCAGAATCGCGTCGGGCGGAATGTCGTCGGCACGAGCGCCACCCGGCGGATCGATCGGCATCGGCTCACCGGCTGGCGCGCTGGTCTGCGGCCGGTCGATCCCTGGCGGGCCCGTGACCCAATGCATCTGGCCGCCTTGTTGCGGGTAGGTTGGTTGCGAATAACCTTGTTGTGGATAGCTCTGCGCCGGCGCGACGTTCAGCGGTTCGGTTTGCACCGGCTGCGGCGGCGCATAACGCGGCTGGCTCGGCAACTGTCTTGGCGGCCAGTTCGGCATTTGCGCGTTCGGGATCGAACCCGGCGGCATCGGCTCGTCGCTGTAACCCAAGGCGCCGCCTTCGCCCAGCGCCGAAACCTTGAGCGGGAAGTCAGCGCCGCACATGCCCGGTCCCTCGATCGGTTCCATGCGCACCACGCCGGCGCCCATCTTGACCGCGCCCGATTTCAGACAGGCGACTTCCGCGTCATGCCGCCAGGGGGCGCGCTCGCCCATCTGGAACACGCCGCGCCCGCAACCCGCGAGCGCCAGCAGCACAAATCCACCGGCGAGAGTGAAACGCAGAGCAAGCTTCATAATCCCGAAAATGCAGGCGGTTTCTTTAACGCCGCTTCAACGCTGGGCCTTGCGAATTCATTAAGGATAAAAAAGTGTTGCCATGGCCTGCGGCGGCTCGTGCAGCCACGCCCCGCGCGGAACCGGCCGCGCGCGATTTCGCCCGCGCCGAAGGCAAAACCGATCATGCAATTTTGTGACGGCTCGGTGTTTCGTCGCTGGAGCAAGCGCCCGGATGGGGCCGTGTCGCCATGATTTCGCCGTGAAATTCCAGCGAGCCAACGGTTGTGCACCGCCGTCGGGCCGCTCAAGCGAACATTTTCGTCGTTCGATCAAGCTCTTGTTGAGGCTATTCCGGCGACGCATAGCCGTGGGGTGAAAATTTCGCTTCCGCAGGCTGCAACCCGCTACGGGCGAGTGCGTTGTCTGCTAATCTCAGGCCACATCAACAAGGGAGGCACCTGCCGTGGACCTTTCCTTGAGACTGAATGTACTCGCTGTGTGCGCCGTGTTCGTTTTCGTTGGCGCGATCTTGCTCGGGGCATTCTGAGTTCAAGAGGCCGACGACGACGCCAAACCAATAAATGCCGGTGTGAAACCGGCGACGAGTTCAAACACCGGGGAGGAAACTCTCCGGTGTTTTATTTTGTCGTCATGCCGCCACGATGCTGGGCGCCGCGTGCACGTCGTAATTGAGGACCGGCGCCAGCCAGCGTTCCGCTTCGACGACGCTCCAGCCTTTGCGTCTGGCGTAATCCTCGACCTGGTCGCGCTCGATCTTGCCGACGCCGAAATAAGCGCTCTGCGGATGGCTGAAATAAAGTCCGCATACGGCGGCGCCCGGCCACATGGCGAAGCTTTCGGTCAGCTTCACGCCGATGCGCTCAGCTTCGAGCAGTTGGAACAGCGTCGCCTTCTCGGTGTGGTCGGGCTGCGCCGGATAACCGGGCGCCGGGCGGATGCCGCGATATTGCTCGGAGATCAATGCGTCCGCCGCGAGCGCCTCGTCCGGCGCGTAGCCCCAGAATTCCCGGCGCACGAGGCTGTGCAGACGCTCGGCGAAGGCTTCCGCCAGCCGATCGGCAAGCGCCTTCACCAGAATGGCGGAGTAGTCGTCATTGGCGCGCTTGAAGCGATCGGCAATTTCGTCTTCGCCGATGCCGGCGGTGACGGCGAAGGCGCCGATATAATCGGAAAGCCCGCTGTCGCGCGGCGCGATAAAATCCGACAGCGCCACATTGTTGCGGCCCTCGCGCTTGGAGAGTTGCTGGCGCAGCGAATGCAAGGTCGCAATCGGCTTGCCGCGCGCCTCGTCGGCATAGACCAGAATGTCGTCGCCCTGCGCCTGCGCCGGCCAGAAACCGAAGGCGGCATGCGCGGTGAACCAGCGCTCCTTGACGATCTTGTCCAGCATGGCGCGCGCATCGTCATAAAGGGGCCGTGCCGCCGGGCCGAATTTCTCGTCGTCGAGAATGGCCGGGAACTTGCCGTTCAGCTCCCAGGTCTGGAAGAATGGCGTCCAGTCGATAAAGCCGATCAATTCCTCGATTGAATAATCATTGAGCGCCCGCGTGCCGAGAAAGCCGGGCTTGGGCGGCACATAGCTGCCCGACCAGTCGAGCTTGAGCGCGTTGGCGCGGGCGGCGGTCAATGACAGCCGCGCCTTGTCTTGCTGGGCGCGCGCATGCGCGGCGGCGATCTTGACGTATTCGCCACGCACATCCGCAATGTAACCGGACTTGGCCTGACGCGACATCAGCGCCTGCGCCACGCCGACCGCGCGGCTGGCGTCGTTCACATAGACCGCCTGGCCCCGTTTGTAATTCGGATGAATCTTCACCGCCGTGTGCACGCGGCTGGTGGTAGCGCCGCCGATCAGCAGAGGCACGTCGAAGCCCTGCCGTTCCATCTCGGCGGCCACATGGCACATCTCGTCGAGCGAGGGCGTGATCAGGCCCGACAGCCCGACGATGTCGGCCTTTTCGGCGCGCGCGGTCTCGAGAATTTTCGCCGCCGGCACCATGACGCCAAGGTCGATGACCTCGTAATTGTTGCACTGGAGCACGACGCCGACGATGTTCTTGCCGATGTCGTGCACATCGCCCTTCACCGTTGCCATCACGATCTTGCCGTTCGAGCTCGAATGGCTGCGGCCATCCTTGTCCTGCTCCATATAGGGCATGAGATGGGCGACAGCCTGCTTCATGACGCGCGCCGATTTCACCACCTGCGGCAGGAACATTTTTCCCGATCCGAACAGGTCGCCGACAATGTTCATGCCGTCCATCAGCGGGCCTTCGATCACGTCGAGCGGGCGCGCCGCCTTCAGCCTTGCTTCCTCGACGTCGGCCTCGACAAAATCCGTGATGCCGTGCACCAGCGCATGCGCCAGCCGCTTTTCGACCTCGCGTTCGCGCCAGGCCAGATCGACTTCCCTCGCCTCCTGCCCCTTGCCGCGGAATTTGTCGGCGAGCTTGAGCAGCCGCTCGGCCGCGTCCGGCTTGCGGTTAAGCACCACGTCCTCGCAAGCCTCGCGCAATTCAGGATCGAGAGCGTCGTAAACGGCAATCTGTCCGGCGTTGACGATGCCCATATCCATGCCGGCCTGAATGGCGTGATACAGGAACACCGAGTGCATGGCTTCGCGCACGCGCTCATTGCCGCGGAAGGCAAACGACAGGTTGGAAACGCCGCCGGATACGTGAACGTGTGGCAGATTTTTCCTGATCCAGCGCGCTGCCTCGATGAAATCGACGCCGTAATTGCTGTGCTCCTCCATGCCGGTGGCGATGGCGAAGATGTTGGGATCGAAGATGATGTCCTCGGGCGGGAAGCCGACCTGGTTCACCAGAATGTCGTAAGCGCGCTTGCTGATCGCGGTCTTGCGCTCAAGCGTGTCGGCCTGGCCCTTTTCGTCGAAGGCCATCACCACCACAGCCGCGCCGTAACGGCGCACGATCCTGGCGTGCTCGATGAATGCCGCCTCGCCTTCCTTCATCGAGATCGAATTGACCACCGGTTTGCCTTGCAGGCATTTCAGGCCGGCCTCGATCACCGAGAACTTGGATGAGTCGACCATCACCGGCACCCGCGCGATGTCCGGCTCGGCGGCAATCAGATTGAGAAAGGTCGTCATCGCCTCTTCCGAGTCGAGCAAGCCCTCGTCCATGTTGACGTCGATCACCTGGGCGCCGTTTTCCACCTGCTCGCGCGCGATGCTCAAGGCGCTGGCGTAATCGCCGGCGGTGATCAACTTGCGGAACTTGGCCGAGCCGGTGACATTGGTGCGCTCGCCGATATTCACGAACGGGATTTCCGCCGTGAGCGTGAAGCTCTCCAGCCC
>DATATS010000241.1:0-10495 GCA_036268675.1 Pseudolabrys sp. | reverse complement strand
ATTTCCGCACGCCGTCTGGCATTCGCCGCAGGGCAAGCGCGAGGTCGTCATCTGGTGTTCCAACGACTACCTCGGCATGGCGCAGCATCCGAAAGTCATTGGCGCCATGGTCGATGTCGCCGCGCGCATGGGCGCCGGCGCGGGCGGCACCCGCAACATCGCCGGCACCAATCACCCGCTGGTCGAGCTTGAGCGCGAATTGGCCGACCTGCACGGCAAGGCGGCGGCCCTGGTGTTCACCTCGGGCTATGTGTCGAACCAGACCGGCATTTCGACGATTGCCAGGCTGCTGCCGAATTGCCTGCTGCTGTCGGACGCGCTCAATCACAACTCCATGATCGAAGGCGTGCGTCAGGCTGGCTGCGAGAAGCAGATCTGGCGGCATAACGATCTCGGTCATCTTGAAGAGTTATTAAAGGCTGCCGATCCGGCGCGGCCGAAGCTGATCGTGTTCGAGAGCCTCTATTCCATGGATGGCGATGTCGCGCCGGTGCACGGCATCTGCGATTTGGCGCAGCGCTACGGCGCCATGACTTATTGCGACGAGGTGCACGCGGTCGGCATGTACGGGCCGCGCGGCGGCGGCATCGGCGAGCGCGACAACGCCATGGCGCGCATCGACGTGATCGAGGGCACGTTGGCCAAGGCGTTCGGCTGCCTCGGCGGCTATATCACCGGTAGCGAGGAGATGGTGGACGCGGTGCGCTCCTATGCGCCCGGTTTCATCTTCACCACCGCGCTGCCGCCGGCGATTTGCGCTGCGGCGACGGCCGCCATTCGCCATCTCAAGGCATCGACCTGGGAGCGCGAGCGCCATCAGGATCGCGCCGCACGCGTCAAGGCCGTACTCAACGCGGCGGGCCTGCCGGTCATGTCATCGACAACGCATATCGTGCCGGTGCTGATTGGCGATGCGGAAAAATGCAAAGCGGCAAGCGACCTGCTGCTCTCCGAGCACGGCATCTATATCCAGCCGATCAATTACCCCACCGTGCCGCGCGGCGCCGAGCGCCTGCGCATCACGCCGTCGCCCTATCACGACGACGCGCTGATCGACGCCCTCGCCGAAGCGCTAGTCGAGGTGTGGGAGCGGCTCGATCTGCCCAAGCGCGATCAGGCGCTGGCGGCGGAGTAAAATGATCTCACAGATCGTCGAGCGCCGGCGGCTCAAACCAGTTCGTCAAAGCCATGCCGCCATCGATCACGATTGACGCGCCGGTCACGTAGCCCGCCACCTTGTTCGACAGCACCGCCAGCGCCATGGGCGCGAGGTCTTCGGCGTTGCCGAGGCGGCCGAGTGGAATATGGCGCACCATGGCCGGGTCGGCGACGAAGCCGCCGGCGGCGATGGCCCCCGGCACCAGCGCGTTGACGCGAATATTGAACTGGCCCAGCGTCTTGGCCATTTCCTTGACGAGAATCGCGAGCGATGCCTTGGCCGTGCTGTAATGCGGCAGGTTGCGCGGCGTTTCGGCGTGCAACGACGTCAGCATCAGGAATGATCCGGGTGCGCGCGCGGCGATGAGCTCGCGGGCCAATTCGCGCGCAAGATGAAAGCCGGCATCGACATTGACGGCATGCATCCGCCGCCACGTCTCGTCACTGACGCCGAAGATGTGATCCGACTCGCGCCGGGCGGGGGCGGCGCTGTGGACGAAGTGCGTCACTTGACCGACGGCTTTGCGCGCGTCCGCCAGCAGCGTTCCACATGCGTCGGACTGCGCGAGATCGCCGACCCACGGAATGGCGAGTTCCGGTTTGGCCGAGGCGGCAGCCGCGGCCGTCACGGTATCCTCGTGTATATCGGCGAATACGGTTCGCACACCCTCGCCCACAAGGGCCTGCGCAATTGCGCGGCCGATGCCGTTGCCGGCGCCTGTAACCAGCGCCGCGTCGCGTGCGGGATCGAACAGGTTATCGAATATGCTCATGGTGCTGCCAGCTTTGCGCGACTGATCTTCGCTGACAAGCTGGCCGACGTATAGTGCTAATCCTGAAACGTCGGCGGCTCTGATGGCGCCTTGCTCTCATCGAGCGGCTTGTGCGCGAGCCGGCGCGCGATGAACGGCATCACCAGCGACACAAGAACAATGCGCATCACGTGATGGGCGCCGACATAGACCGGATCGAGATGCAGCGCGAGCGCCAGCAGCATCATGGCGTCCACCGAGCCGGGCGCGAAGGCGATCATGACCTCGGACACCGGCAATGACAGCAGATGGATCAGCCCGGCGGCAAAGATCGCGGCAATCGTCACCGCGATCGCGAGCGAGCTGAAGGCCGCGCCCAGATAGTTCGCCAGCAAACGCAACGGCGTATTGGCGAAGCGCGCGCCGACCACGGCACCGAGCGCCACCATCGCGATGTTGGCAACCCAGGGCGGCACGACGGCATGCACAAGTCCGCTGCCGTGCAAGGCAGCCGAGGCAAACATCGCGCCGAACAGCAACCCGCCGGGAAAGCGGAAACGAAAGGCGGCAATCCCCGCAATCACAGATGCCGCCACCAGCACCGCCAATTCGCCGCCGAGCGCCCAGGTCCAGGGCCCGTTGCCGCGCCGCGCGGCGTGACCGGCAAAGCCAAACAGCGTCAGCCCCGCCGGCAAGCCGACCGCGATGATCATCACCCGCATGCTTTGCACGATAGCGATGGCGCGCAGATCGGCGCCAAGTTCGGCGGCCACCACCAGCACCTGCGACAGTCCGCCGGGCGATGACGCCAGATAGGCCGACGGCAAATTCCAGCGATGCACCACGCGAAGATAGAGCGTGCCCGACAGGCTAATGAGGACCATCGCCACGATCAGCACGACGATGCTCAACGGATAGCTCGCCATGCCGCGCAGCGTCTCCGGCGTCACGACTGCCCCGAGGGAAATGCCGATCAGCACGAAGATCGAGCGCGTCAGCAAGGCCGGCATCAGCAGTGGCCGTCCGGCGAAAGCGGCGACGGCGACAAGCAGGATGGCGCCCGACAGCCAGCCGGCGGGAAATCCGGTCAGGCCGAGCGCGACGCCACCGGCTGCGGCGATGGCGAGCGTTTCCGCGAGGCGGCGCAGATCGGAAAGGCGGTGCTTCGGGATGGTCGCAGACAAAGGTTGCTGGCTTTCGGGGCGTGCGACGATCAATGCCGGGCGTCGTGGTTTGCGTCAAATGCGCGGACCGGCGCGGCCTGGCCGATGGACCCGACCGCCATTATGTGGTGACCTAGGAGAGCCAAAACCCTCGCCATGCCGGGATCTTAGCCCGGATTTCGGAGTGCCTATGCTGCAAGGCTGGGTCGTCATTCTGGTGGCGCTCGGTTACATCGGCCTGCTGTTCCTGGTGGCGAGCTACGGGGACCGCACCCGCGGATTCGGGCGCGCCGGCCGCGTGCGGCTGCTGATCTATCCGCTGTCGCTGGCGATCTATTGCACCTCCTGGACCTTCTTCGGCTCGGTCGGATCGGCTTCGCGCACCGGCTACGAATTTCTCACCATCTACATCGGCCCGGTGTTGATGATCGGCCTGTTCTCGCCGCTGCTGGTGCGCATCGTGCGGCTGGCCAAAGCGCAGAACACCACCTCGATCGCCGACTTCATCGCCGCGCGTTACGGCAAGGGCCAGGCCGTTGCGGCGACCGTCGCGCTGATCGCGATCGTAGGCACCGTTCCCTACATCGCGCTGCAGCTCAAGGCGGTGTCATCGTCGCTGGAAACCATCCTTGCCCACATCACGCCCTCCACCGCCGGAACGCAGCCGCTGTTGGGCGACATTTCCCTGTTCGTAGCTCTCTCAATGGCGACCTTCGCGGTGCTGTTCGGCACCCGGCATGTCGACGCCACCGAACACCAGGACGGCCTGATGCTGGCGATCGCCACCGAATCGATCGTCAAGCTGTTCGCGTTTTTCGCGGTCGGCATCTTCGTGACGTTCTGGATGTTCGGCGGTCCCGGCGCGCTGCTCGACGCGGCGCTGCAACATCCACACACAGCCGAAACCTTCACGCGTTGGCCGCCATTCGACACGCTGGTCGCCAACACACTGTTGTCGTTCGTGGCGATCATTTTGCTGCCGCGGCAGTTTCACGTCGCGGTGGTCGAGAACAACAACGAAGGCGAGATCAGACGCGCCGCGTGGCTGTTTCCGCTTTATCTCGTGCTGATCAATCTGTTCGTGGTGCCGATCGCGCTCGCCGGGCTGCTGACGTTTCCGGCCGGCAGCATGGACAGCGACATGTTCGTGCTGGCGCTGCCGCTACACACCGGCTCGAACGTGCTCACCATCGCAGCCTTCGTTGGCGGGCTGTCGGCGGCGACCGCCATGGTGATCGTCGAATCGGTGGCGCTGTCGATCATGATTTCCAACGACCTCATCATGCCGCTGGTGCTGCAACGGCGCGGCACGCTGATCTCGGGCCGTAACAACATCGGCGGGCTGCTGCTGACAGTGCGCCGTATCGGCATTTTTGCCATTCTGCTGCTTGCCTACATGTATTACCGCTCGGCCGGCGAGGCGCAGCTCGCCTCGATCGGACTGCTCTCCTTCGCGGCCATCATGCAATTGGCGCCGGCGTTTTTCGGCGGCCTGTTCTGGCGGCGCGCCACCGCCGGCGGCGCCATCGCCGGCATGACCGCCGGCATTCTCGTCTGGGCCTATACGCTGCTGCTGCCGAGCTTCGCCGACATCGGCCTGGTCGGCCAGCGCATCCTCACCGACGGACCGTGGGGGCTGGGGCTGCTGCGCCCGCAACATCTGCTTGGGCTCGACCTGCCGCCGCTGGTGCATGGCGTGTTCTGGAGCCTGATGCTCAATGGCCTTTGTTATGTCGGCATGTCGCTGCGGCGCGCGCCTACGTCGATCGAGCGGATGCAGGCAAACATGTTCGTTCCATCCGATCTGGCGCCGATCACGCCCACTTTCCGCCTGTGGCGCTCTTCGGTAACGGTGCAGGAACTCACCACCACCGTCGCACGCTATCTTGGCGAGCAGCGCACCCGCACCGCCATTGAAAGCTTTGCCGCCGCCAACCGCATCGGGCTTGCACCCGATGACGAGGCCGATTTTCGGCTGATGCGCCACGGCGAGCACATCCTTGCGTCCGCGATCGGAGCAGCGTCTTCGCGCCTGGTGCTGTCGATGCTGCTGCGCAAGCGCACGGTCTCGACAAAGGCCGCGCTCAAGCTGCTCGACGACGCCAATGCCGCGATCCAGTACAACCGCGAAATCCTCCAACTGGCGCTCGATCATGTGCGCCAGGGTATCGCCGTGCTCGACAAGGACCTTCAGCTCATCTGCTGGAATCGGCAGTTCGGCGAGATCCTCGATCTGCCGCCAAGCCTGATCCGCGCCGGCATCGAGCTTGCCGACATCCTGCGTTTCAACGGCAAGCGCAGCAACGTCGCGCCCGACCATCTCGACGAGTTCGTGCACAAGCAGATCGAGCGCTATGTGTCGGGCACCGAGCCGTTCCTCGAACGCTTCGCCGAGCCCGGGCTCGTCATCGAGGTGCGCGCCAACCGGATGCCGGATGGCGGCTTCGTGACCACCTACACCGACATTACGTCGAGCGTCGAGGCCGCCGAAGCGCTCGAACGCGCCAACGAAACGCTGGAAAGGCGCGTGCGCGAGCGCACCGAAGAACTCACGCGGCTGAACGCGGCGCTGGCGCTCGCCAAGGGCGAGGCCGACGCCGCCAATATTTCCAAGACAAAATTCCTGGCGGCCGCCAGCCATGATATTTTGCAGCCGCTCAACGCGGCCAGACTCTACGTCACCAGCCTGATCGAGCGGCAAGGTCAACGCGACGACCGCCGCCTCGTCGACAATATCGACGCCTCGCTGGAGGCGGTCGAGGAAATCTTCGGCGCGTTGCTCGACATGTCGCGGCTCGACACCGGCGCGATGCGGCCGGATTATGCGAGTTTCCGCATCGACGAGATGATGCGCCAGATCGAACTCGAATTCGCGCCGATGGCCTCCGCCAAAGGCCTCGATCTCGCGTTCGTGCCATGCTCGCTGGTGGTGCGCTCGGACCGGCGGCTGTTGCGCCGGCTGGTGCAAAATCTCGTTTCCAACGCCATCAAATATACGCCCTCGGGGCGCGTGCTGGTCGGCTGCCGGCGGCAGGCTGAAACCTTGCGCATCGATGTTTACGACACCGGCGTCGGAATCCCGCAATCCGGGCAGCAGGACATTTTCGTCGAGTTTCACCGGCTCGATCAGGGCGCCAAGATCGCGCGCGGTCTCGGGCTCGGCCTCTCGATCGTCGAGCGCGTGGCGCGCGTGTTGGGATGCCGGATCGAGGTCCATTCGGAACCGGAACGCGGCTCGCATTTCGCGGTCACCGTGCAACGCTCGAACGCGGCCGCCATCGACCTGCCGCGTCGCGACGACGCCCGCGTCGATCCGAGCCAACTCGCCGGTATCGCCGCGCTCTGCATCGACAACGAGCCTTCGGTGCTCGACGGCATGGAGACCTTACTGCACGGTTGGGGCTGCGAGGTGATCAAGGCGCCCAACCTCGACATCGCGCTCGCCGCGATCGATGAAAGCCGCGTCGCGCCCAACGGCCTGTTGATCGATTATCACCTCGACGACGGAGGCAACGGGATCGAGACGATCGTGGCGCTGCGCCAGCGTTGCGGCAATCTGCCGGCAATTCTGATCACCGCCGACCGCTCGCCCAGTGTGCGCGAGCGCGCGCGCCATGAGGGCATCCAGGTTCTGCACAAGCCGATCAAGCCGGCCGCGTTGCGCGCGCTGCTGGCACAGTGGCGGGCGCTGCGAGTCGCGGCGGCGGAGTAAGGAAAATCAGCTCGCCGCCGGCGCGCTTTGCGGCCAATGGCCGGCTTCGATCTTGGCCGCGGCGATCACGGCCTGCGTGCGGCTTTCGACGCCGAGCTTCTGCAAAATCGCCGAGACATGCGCCTTCACCGTCGCCTCCGACACGCTGAGCTGATAGGCAATCTGCTTGTTGAGCAGGCCCTCCGACAGCATCATCAGCACGCGCACCTGCTGCGGCGTCAGCGTCGCCATGCGCGCCATCAAGGCGGCGGTCTCGGCGTCCGAACCGGCGGCAAGATCGATGTCCGGCGGCGTCCACACGCCGCCCTTCAAGACGCGCGAAATCGCCGCGCGCATGGCCTCGACGCCGAGCGTCTTGGGGATGAAGCCGGAAGCGCCGAATTCCATGCAGCGGCGGATCGCGGCCGGATCGTCATTGGCCGACACGACAATCACCGGCACGCTCGGATATTGCGCGCGCAGATATAACAGTCCGGAAAAGCCGCGCACGCCCGGCATCCTGAGATCGAGCAGGATCAGATCGACCTCGCCGCCGCGGTCGAGCAGCTCCGACACCTCGTTGAATGTGCCGGCTTCCGCGATATCCACGCGCTCCAGCAAGCCGGAGACCGCTTCGCGCAGCGCGCCGCGAAACAGCGGGTGATCGTCGGCAATCACCAAGCGATATTGCGAACCGTCATTCAATCGAGTGCCTCGCGCGCGCTATGCAAACCGCCCCAATCGGCCGGGCGCGGCATCATGCGCCGCGGCATCGTTTGGCTGCAAGTCGCAAATTATCGGCCCTTCGCTTCAATTTCGGCTACCGATGAATTGCAGAACGATCTCGCGGCTGTGCGGCGCGCGGCGATGCTCCACCAGATAAAGGCCCTGCCAAGTCCCGAGCGCGAGCTTGCCGTGCGTCACCGGCACATGCAGTGACACTCCGGTGAGCATGGCTTTCACATGCGCCGGCATGTCGTCCGGTCCCTCGACATCGTGAATCCAGGGCGCGTCTTCCGGCGCCAGCCGGTCGAGCGCGCTGATGAGATCGGCCTGCACATCGGCGTCGGCATTCTCCTGGATCGTGAGCGACGCCGACGTGTGGCGCAGATAGACCAGCAAGGCGCCCTCGCCCGCGCCGATCTGCGCAATGAAGGACGAAGCGTGCGCGGTGATCTCGGTGAAGCCGGCACCTTGCGTATCGATGCGCAGAGTCGCGCTCGCCATCAGTTGCGGACTGACTTGCGTGATTGATGACAAGTGGCCTGACATGGACCGTAAAACGATGCAAAGGCGCTAGCCCTTTTGCATCACGTCCTTCCGGATATTGCCGATCATGTCGACCAGCCTCCGCCAGGCGGACTGAAGAAAGGCGCGCGCCTGCGCGATATCCTCGGCGGTGGGCAGCTTGATCTGAGCGCCCCCGTCCTTGTCCGTTCCCGGCGGCGGAACCGTTTGCGGCGGCACCGGATGCGGCGGCGGCGCGGTGAGGAGCGCAACCTGCGCCTTCAGGCTGGCGACTTCGTCCTGTAGCTGGGCGATTTCCTTTTCGAGCGCCGCACGATGTTCCGGCACCGCTTCGCAGGCCCAGGAGGAATCATGCGGCCGGCAGAAAGCGACCTGCCCGGTGTCGTGATCGAGCCGCAAGAAACTGTTGTCGACGCGTTTGAAGGTGAAACGGCTCGGCGGCTTCGGCGGCGTTTTCGCCACCACCGGCGCCGCCTGATCCTGAACGCGGTCCTGCGACTTGATTGGACCGGTCTTGGGCTGATCCGTCGTCGTACTCTTGGGGACAACATTGGGCGTGACGTCGGGCGTCACGGTGGGCTGGGACTCGATCTGAGGTTGGACTTGAGGCTGGACTTGCGCCGGCGCGGACCAGGCCGCGCAAACAAACATCGCAGCGAGAGCGAGCGAGGACATCCGCATGAAGGCCGCCTCCACCTGTAACGCCATTGAGCCTATCACCCGCGCGCGTTCGCCTGAACCGTCGCTTGATTGTCCCGGCGGCACGCAATTCCGCAGGCCGCGATCGGGCCGCTCGCTTGCTGAAAAATCACCCGTTTTATTTCTGAAATCAAGCACTTATGCACCGAGGCCGCTTTCTTGACTCGCGGAAACCCGATCAGTATGGTCCGCGCGGCTTTTAGGGCGGCGGTGCAAGAGCGAGGCTTCAAATCTACGCGGGTCGAAAGCATGGCTGACGGCACGCGGGATGAGAACGATCGCAAGCGACCGCCGGACGACGAGGCCGCCCTCTCCGCGAGGCTTGAGCGTCTCGGCGAACGGCTCGCGGATGTGAGCCGGGCCTCCGAAACTGGCGCTTCACCTCGCCCGGCCGTCGATGCTTCGGCGATCGCCCGCGGTTTCCGGCTTTCGACCGAGTTGGTGGCGGGAGTGGTCGTAGGCGCGGTGATCGGCTGGTTGCTGGATCGTTGGCTTGGAATTTCGCCGTGGGGGCTCATTGTGTTTCTGATGCTTGGCTTTGCAGCCGGCGTGTTGAACGTAATGCGGTCAGCCGGCGTCGTGCGTGAGCGAAAATTGAACGATTAAGACAGCGCCATGGATCCCATTCACCAATTCAAGATTATCAATCTGTTTTCGCTCGGCGAGATCGGCGGCGCGCAGATCGCCTTCACCAATTCGGCCGCCTACATGCTCATTGCGGTGGCGCTGCTCACCGCCTTCCTGGTGGGCGGCACGGCGGGCGGCAAACTGGTGCCGACGCGGCTGCAATCGACGGCGGAACTGACCTACGAATTCGTGGCCAACATGCTGCGCTCGACCGCCGGCTCGGAAGGCATGAGGTTTTTCCCGTTCGTGTTCACGATTTTCATGTTCGTGCTCACGCTCAACATGTTCGGATTAATCCCCTTCGGCTTCGCGGTCACCAGCCACATCATCATCACCGCCGCGCTGGCAATCACGGTATTCCTGACCGTGCTGATCTACGGGCTCTTCCGCCACGGTTTTCGCTTCTTCAACCTGTTCGTGCCGAAGGGCGTGCCGATCTATATTTTGCCGATGATCATCGCGATCGAGATTCTGTCGTTCATCTCGCGTCCGATCTCGCACAGCGTGCGTCTGTTCGCCAACATGCTGGCTGGGCACATCGCGCTCAAGGTGTTTGCCGGCTTCATCATCCTGCTCGGCGGCGCGCTCGGCGCGATCGGCTGGGCCGGCGGCGTCCTGCCGTTCGCCATGATCGTCGCGCTCACCGCGCTCGAAGCGCTGGTGGCGTTCCTCCAGGCCTATGTCTTCGCCGTCCTCACCTGCATCTATCTCAACGATGCGATACATCCGGGCCATTAAGGCCCGACCGGAACAAGCGGAAAACCAGAAGGAGTTCGATTTATGGATCCAATAGCGGCAAAATATATCGGCGCGGGCATTGCCTGCATCGGCATGGGCGGCGCCGGCGTCGGCGTCGGCATCATCTTCGGCAATTATCTGGCGGCGGCGATCCGCAATCCGTCGGCGGCGCAGGGCCAGTTCGGAAACCTAATCTTCGGCTTCGCCATTACCGAGGCGCTCGGCATCTTCTCGCTGCTGATCGCGCTGCTGCTGCTGTTCGTGAAGCTCTAAGGCCGTAGGCAAATGCCGGGCGCATCGGAGCTTCCGCCAGGCGGCGGGGAAGGCGCACACGCCTTCCCGCCGTTCGACGCCAGCCTCTTCCCGCACCAGCTCTTCTGGTTCGCGGTCAGCTTCATTGCGCTCTATTTCCTGATGGC
>DATATS010000240.1:0-3035 GCA_036268675.1 Pseudolabrys sp. | reverse complement strand
ACGAGCGCGGCCTGTTCACCTGGCCGGAATGGGCGGCAGCGCTTGCCGCCGAGATCAAACGCGCGCAAGGCGCGGGCGATCCCGACACCGGCGAGACTTATTATCTGCACTGGCTCGCCGCGCTGGAAAAACTGGTCGAGGTCAAGGGCGTCGCAACCCACGACACCTTGCATCGCTATCGCGATGCCTGGGACCATGCCTGCGACCGCACACCGCACGGGCAGCCCATTGTGTTGCGCAAAGAGGATTTTGCTAATTGATCCGTTCCCCGGACGCGCTGCACCGCGAGCGATAGCGAGGCGGTGCACCGCGCCCGGGACGCAGACTGCTAAAACAACCCCATCCGCTCGCTCATCATATAACCGGTAAGCAACGCGACGCCGAATAGGATGATGGCGACGGCAGCGCCCGTTTCCAGTCCGCGCACGATTAACAGCGCGGAGCCGGGCCGGGACCCGGCGAGCCTTCCCGCAAGCCCGCGCGCGCTCACTGCGATTGTCGCCACCGCGGTGACGGTGATGGCGGTGCCGAGCCCCATTACAAACGTCGACGCGACACCGATCCAGAACAGCCCTTGCGCCAGCGCGAACACGAGCACGATGATCGCGCCCGAGCAGGGCCGCAGGCCCACCGCGAAGATTGCCGCCAGACCGCGCCGCAGCCAATGCTTGCCGCCAAGTTCGCTCGGCTCCGGCGCGTGCGCGTGGCCCCAGGCGGAGGCTTCCTCCTCACCGTGATGATGGTGGCCGTGACCGTGCGCGTGATGATGGTCGTGATCGTGGCCATGCTCATGGCTGTGCCCATGCTCGTGATCGTGACTGCGGTGATCATGTGCATGATCGTGCGCGTGCGCATGATCGTGCTCATGATGCTCAGACTTGCGGCTCCGCAATAAATGCAGGAACGAGCGTCCCTTCACCCACAGCAATCGCAAGCCGATCAGGATGATCAGGCCGTAGCTCACCTCCTCGATGACGCGCACGGTGTTGCCCATGACCTTGGCGGTGGCGCCGAGCAGAACCGCGGCGATGCCGACGATCGCGATGGCGGTGAGCGCCTGAAGGATGGCGGCCGCAAACGACAGCGCCACGCCGCGCCGCCAGGTCTCGTTATTGGCGACCATGTAAGATGAGATGACCGCCTTGCCGTGGCCGGGGCCGGCGGCGTGAAAGACGCCATAGATGAATGAAATGCCGAGCAAGGTATAGGCGGCGTTCCCGTTGCTCTTGGCTTCGCGGATGGTGTGCGACAGCATCAAATAGAACTTCGCCTGCTCGGCCAGAATCCAGCCGGCAATCGGTCCGAGCTGCGGCGGCCCCTCGCGATGCATGCCGAAGGGCTGCGCCAAAGCCGGGTGCGCGGCCATGCAGACGAGCAGCACACATAATGTGAAGAGCGCGCAATGCGCGATGGTGAAACGCCAGGCCGGCCGCGTCATGATCCTTGAACCCTTGCCGCTTGCACGCCGCCCCGCACGCTCATCGTCTACGGACAACTTACCATGATCTTATTGGCGAAATTCGCACCCCAATTCAATGTCGCGGCGAGCCCCTCGTTGCTCAGCTTTTTTCCTTCCGCAAAGGTCATTTCCTGCGGCACAGCCACTTGGGCCTTGCAGCCATGCGGAAAATTGACGATGTGCACAGGCTCCTTCTTGGCGAATGCAAAATCGATGAAATAGGTCGGGTCGTAGATTTCGATTGTCATGGATTTCGCCTTCACCGGATCCTTGAACAGCAACATGAAGTGCAGCGTGAGGATCGTATCCTTGTACTCGAGCCAGTAGCCGGGCGCGGGATCGGTCAGCGGCGCTTTCTTGCCGTCGGCCGTCACATAGGTGAAGTAGCCATAATCGTTGAGCGACTCGACATTGACCTTGGCAAGCGGCGCCAACTCCTCGCGGGTGAATTGTCCCTTGACCTTGGCTTCGAGTCCCTGCGTGGCGAAGGCCGAGAACATATCGTCGAACGTCCATTCATGACGCACGCCGGTGATGCTGCCGTCGGGCGCATAGACCAGCTCAGTGTGCATGGTCACCCAGACATGCGGATGCGCCGATGCCGGCGCGACGAGAGCAAAGCCGGCAAAGGCCGCGGCGGCCAATCGGCGCGCGATGGCGGCGCGCAAGGTCACGGGCAATTCACCAGAATCTTGTTGGCGAATTGCGCGCCCCAGTTCTGCGATGCGTTGAGCTGGCTGAAGAAGGCTTCGCCGAGCTTCTGCGATTGCGCGACGGTGATGTCGTGCGGCAGCGCCACGTCGAGCTTGCAGCCCGCGGGCGCGCCGACGAGATGCACGGGATCTTTCTTGGCGAATTCGAAATCGACGAAAATGGTCGGATCGTAGATTTCCACGCGCAGGTATTTCGCCTTCACCGGCGTCTTGAACGGCAGCGTGAAATGCAACGTGAGGATCGTGTTCTTGTAGTCGAGCCAGTAGCCGGGCGCGGGATCGGTGAGCTGCGCCTTCTTGCCGTCCGCCGTGGCATAAGTGAAATAGCCGTATTCCTTCAGCGACTCGACGTTGACCTTGGCAAGCGGCGCCAGCTCCTCGCGGGTGAATTGCCCCTTCACCTTGGCTTTCATCCCTTGCGTGGCGAACGCCGAAAACATGTCGTCGAACGCCCAATCGTGATGCACGCCGGTGACGCTGCCGTCCGGCGCGTAAATCAACTCGGTGTGCATCGTCACCCAGACGTGGGGATGCGCGCTGGCCGGCAGCGCGAAGGCGAGGCTAAAGATTGCGATAAGGACAGCGCGGATCATGTCGATCCGGACAATACCACGGAGTGCGGCGCAAAGGAGGCGTGTAACACTATTGCCCGGTCACACACCGGCCGCGCCGCCGTCGGCGCGCGGATCATGGCCGGCCTCACACGTCTTGTCGGGATGCAGGATGGCCGCCCCGGCATGACCCATGGTGTCGGAATACGCTTCATCGAGCACCGCAACATCGTGGCCGGCCGACATCAGACGGTCGATGAGATTACCGTCGAAGCGGGATTCCATCCGCAAATTTGTGTGCGTCGAACCCCA
>DATATS010000239.1:0-5269 GCA_036268675.1 Pseudolabrys sp. | reverse complement strand
GCAGGCCTTGCGCGCCAAAGGCCGCCGCGTAGACGTCACATTTGAGCCGCTGCTCGCATTTGTTGGTCAGCTCGACCCGGCGCAGATAATGACGATAGCTGCCGGTGGTTTCACCCTTTTCGTCGATGCAGTTGATCTGCGCGGTGGTGCCCTTGTCGGCGACCGGCGGCACGGTGGGCTTGTCCTGTCCGCTGTCTTGCGCGGCCGCGGCGCCGGCAAAGCACAGCAATATCGCGACGCCGGCGAGGCATCGGGTGGCATAGGTCATGGATTGTCCCTTCGGGGTCGGACTTGTCGGTCAGCCTTGGTCGCCCGAGCGTCTGCAAAGGTTCACGCAACGTCCAGCGGGGATTTCTCATGCCAAAAGAGCGCGCCCCATTGACGCCTGCGCGCTCATCTTCTATCCGCAACCGCTCGCAGGTCTGGAATCGCAATCGCCGCAATGCCCAAAAGAAAGTTCCGCATCGGCCGTTCGCGCACCGGCCTCGGCCTGTTCGCCACCGCGCCGATCCGCAGGCGCAGCCGCGTCGCCGAATACAAGGGGCCGCTGCTCACCACCAAGGCGGCCAACAAGATCGAAGCGCGCGGCAACCGCTACCTCTACGAGATCAACAGCCGCTGGACCATCGATGGCACGCCGCGCAGCAATGTCGCGCGCTACGCCAACCACTCCTGCAATCCGAATTGCGACACGTTCGCGGTCAAGCGCCGCGTGTTCATCCTCGCGCTGCGCAACATCAAGCCGGGCGAGGAAATCACCTACGACTACGGCATCGACTACTTCAAGAACGTCATCGGCCGCTCGAATTGCCTCTGCTCGCGCTGCCGCAAGCGGCGGCTCAAGCGCGCGCGCGAATTGCGGGCCAAGCGCGAGCGCCGCAGGGCGCGGCTGGCAAAACAACGCCGGGCCGCGCGCAAGGGTTAGCCCGCGGGGGCCATGCCGTGCTAGGCAGCACGCGAATGGCAAAAGGCCGCTTTCCGCCCGTGACATCCGACAGCCTCGATCAGAGCCCCGCGCCAGCCCGGCGTGCCGACCGCGTGCCGCTCGGCATCTTTTTCATGCTGGGCGCGACCGTGATGTTTGCCTGCTCCACCGCGCTGTCGAAATGGCAGGTCGCGACCTATCCGTTCGACGAGGTGCTGTTCTTCCGCTCGATCATCTCGCTCATCGTCTGTTCGATGTTGATCTTGCCGCGTCACGGCCTGCGCGTCCTGCGCACGCAACGCTTGCGCGATCATGCCGGGCGCGGCCTGACGCAGTCCGTCGCGCAAAGCATGATCCTGATCGCGCTCAGCCTGATGCCGCTCGCCGGCGCCATGGCGATCAATTTCTCCGCGCCATTGTTTGCCACACTGTTCGCCGCGATCTGGCTCAAGGAAAAAATCGGACCCGCGCGCGGCATGGCGCTCGGCATCGGTTTTCTCGGCGTGCTGTTGGTCGCCTCCCCGGGCGCCGACAGTTTCCGCATCGGCGCGCTGTTCGCGCTCGCCAATGCGGTGCTCTACGGCAGCGTCACGGCGGCGGTGCGCGGCATGAGCGCAACAGAGTCGGCCGAGACGCTGACCATGTATCAGATGATCTTCATGTCGTTCCTTTTCCTGCTGGCGCTGCCGGTCTTCGGCTTCGCGTGGCCGGGCGGGCGCGACACTGCCGCGCTGATCGTCATCGGCATATTCAATGGTTTTGGGCAATACTGGTGGACGCGCGCGCTCTCGCTGGCCCCGCCGGCCGCCGTCGGGCCGTTCTATTATTTCACGCTTGTTTGGGCGATGGTGCTCGGCTTCGTGTTCTGGGGCGACGTGCCCGGCCCGGCGCTGCTTGCAGGCTCGGCCATCGTCGTCGGCTCAGGCCTGTTTCTGCTCTGGCACGAGAGCGGCAAGAAAGCGCTGCCTGCCGATTGACGCGGGCGTTCGAGAAAGGAAGCAATCGATGAGCATCAATATCCGCCGCGTCGTCACCGGCCATGACGATCAGGGCCGCGCCACGGTGCTGATCGACGAGCAGGTGAAAAATGTGTTCTCGCACCGGCCCGGCGCGCATTACAGCGTGATCTGGTCATCCGATACGCTGCCCGCGAACAATGACGGCACCAACGATCCTTCGGGCAAAAGCATCGGCACCACGATTCCCAACGGCTCGGTATTCCGCGTGGTCAGTTTCGGGCCCGGCGTTGCCCCGCGCAACCATCGCACGGATTCGATCGACTACGCGGTGGTCATGTCCGGCGAGATCGACATGGTGCTCGACGGCGAGACCGTCCAACTGAAAGCCGGCGACGTGCTGGTGCAGCGCGGCACCGTCCACAACTGGGTGAACAAGGGCACGGTCCCTTGTGTCATCGCGTTCACGCTCATTTCGGCGAAGCCGGTCACGGCCGGCGGCAAGACGCTGCAAGCGCAGAATTGACGCTCAATTATCCAGTTCCGGATAGCGCCGGAATATCCCCATTTCGTTGAACGCGATCCGCCGCTTCGAGCCGAGATAGGCCTGGACGCGCGGGCGCGCGACAACGCGATTGCGAACCTCGACGACGCCCGGCGTATCGCGTTCGATACGCTTGAGCGCCTCGGGAAAGGCGTAGCGCAACCCTTCGATCAACTGGAACAGCGACAGGTCGAGATAACTGAACTTGCGCCCCAGCGTGTAGGGTCCGCCGCTCTTCTCGATCACCTTCTCGAAGTAGCCGAGATATTTCGGCACGCGGTCCTTCAGGAAGTAGCGGCTGAACTGCTTGGCCTCCGCTGTCTGGTCCTCGTAATAGAGCGCGGTTGAGATCGGGTGATGGGTGTCGTGGATCTCCTTGACGAAGTCGGTCACGGTCAATTGCAACTGATGCAGCCAGAGCCGGCCGGCTTCCTCGCGCGGGCTGAGTTTCAACCGCGGGCCGAGATAGAATAAAATCTCGGCGACCTGCGCGACCACGAGCTTGCCGGCTTTCAGGAACGGCGGCGCGAATGGCGGATTCTTGGTGCGGCCGTCCATCATGGCCGTCATTTTACTCATGCCGCCGGATTTGCGCGCGACGTCGTCGTAGCCGGCGCCGGCATCCTCCAGAGCGAGGCGGACGAATTCACCGCGGCCCTGGATCTCCGGCCAATAGAATAGCTGATAGCGCATGGGGCTCTCCGCAGTCATCCGCGGACTTGATCCGCGCATCTCCATCGATTTGCATGATGGATTGCCGGGTCAAGCCCGGCAATGACAAAAAGGCCTTAGCCCGCCGGAACCAGGCTCGGCGTACCTTCCGACGGCGATGGGGTTTCGCCGATGACGCGGTCGCGGCCGGCGGCCTTGGCCTGGTAAAGCCGCTTGTCGGCCACCTCAAACAGCGGATCGTAATCGGCGGCGTCGCGCGGACAGGTGGCGATACCGATGCTGGCGGTAACGCGTGCGCTCGGATCGCTGGCGGACGCACCCGCAACTTTTCTGCGGATACGCTCGCCCAGCGTAACCGCGTCGTCGCCCGCGATCCCATCCGCGATCACCACGAATTCCTCGCCGCCGAAGCGATAGGTGAAATCGGAAACGCGGGCGGCGGCGATGATCTCCCGCGTAATGCACTTGAGCATGAGGTCGCCGGCGGCGTGACCGTGGCGATCGTTGAATTCCTTGAAATGGTCAATATCGATCAGCAGCAGCGACAGTTCGCGGCCGGCGGCGGCGGCATGCTCGACCGCGCGGCGGCCAAAGGATTCCAGCGAATGGCGATCGAGCGCGCCGGTCAAGGCGTCGCTCCCGGTGCGCGCCAGCAGATCTTCGTAACGCTCGCGATAGGTCAGCGTGTCGAATACGTCCCAGATACGCGGAGCCTTTCGCCGCGTGAGCGGCCGCTCGACATAAACGAGGTAGACGCCGGCGAGCACGCTGTAGAGCGCGACCGCGCCCATTTTGGCGATCCAGCCGCCGATCAGCACGGGCAGCCCCGCGCCGGTCAGCGTATGCAGCCCGAGAAAGAACGCCACTTGATCGAACGTAAGCACCAACGCGCCGCAGGCGGCGAGCCGCGGAAAGACGTGATCGCCGAACCATGCGCGCGAGCGCTCATACAGCAGGATGATGAGGATGCAATCGAAGAACAGGATTGCCGTTCCCCACACCATCAGCGCGCCGAGATCGTTGAGGAAGCCGAAATTGGCGTGCCGGCCGGGGGTAAGCGCGACCAGCGTGTGATGACGCATGAGAAACGCGAGCGCAAACAACAGCACGTTGCCGAACAGCAAGCCGTAGATCGGCTGCCGCACCACCTTGGCGTCCTCGCGGATGTAAAGCAGCAAAAGCAGCATCAGCTTGCCGGTGAACAATACGGTCGAGCCCGGCGACGTCACGATCCCGAACGGCAGCGAGACATAGAAGATGCTGGCGAGATAGGTTTCGAGGAAATGCATGACCCCGAGCGCGCAGAAGAAGGCGCCAAGGCCGATGCGGGTGCGCGCACGCAATAGCGCGGCGAGCGCAGCGAAATAAAGGAGCGCATCTCCGGCAAGCAGCAGAAGGTTGTCGATTTCGGTCATGGCGCTGTCGGGGCCGCGCTGGCTTTAAGGCGGAGTCCACGGTCTCCGGCCAATTCCGACCGGTTATAGCGGCCGAAAAGTTAAGAATTTCGGTCCCAAGCGCGCCAAATTGGCCGGGAAAAGCCGGCGAGCAGCCCAAGCCGGGAGCTCGTGAAATCGCAAACGACTGCGAAGGTCAGCGGTCGAATCGCCGCGATCAGTTCACCGCGAAGCAGTACAGCAACCCGTCGCCGCCGGTCGATTGCAGGTCGGTCTGCGAGCAGCCGCCTTGAGGGCCGCGCGAGGGATGCGCCGAGTTCCAGGAGTGCGACGCGGCGTCGTCGCGCAAGCCCTGACGGTCGTTGTGACCAAGCATCACCGCGCCTTGCGCGCTGCTCGTGTAGTTCTTGCAGGTCATATCCTTGTCGGGCGGGAACGCGGTGCCGTCAGGCGTCGAGCCGGTGAGGATATCGTGACGGTTCGGCTTGTCGCCGCGGCCGTTGATGACCTCGCCCTTCTCGGACAGGTCGTTTTCCTTGTCGAGCTTGTTGTCGGCGCTGTGCAGGTTCGCGACGCTGGTGGCGACGACGACACCCTTGGAATTGCTCCACGGACCCTTGCCGATGCGCTCGCGCGCGTTGACGGCGTTTGCGCCCTGCGTCGAGAGATAAGCGTGCCAGGTTTTGCCGCCGGCCCCGACCGAGACTGCGAGTTGCTGGCAGTGCTTGTCGGCGCCGGCAAGCCCGCCCATATCCGCGCCTTTGCCGACGCCCACGCT
>DATATS010000238.1:0-8699 GCA_036268675.1 Pseudolabrys sp. | reverse complement strand
CGAAAAGGCCGGCGCGTTGACAGTAACCACGCATTTCGCCGGTGCGTTCCGTGACGACGCGAACGAGCAAGTGCGTTTCATGACCATGCTGCGCGGGGCGCAACGGTAAGCGCCCGCGTCAATCGCGAGGCGAAATTGGCTAATTCATCCGATATCGAAGAGAGCACGATCTTCGCGCCGCAGTTCGGCGCGGACGGGCTCGTCACGGCGGTCGTCACCGACGTTGCGTCCGGCGACGTGCTGATGGTCGCGCATATGAACGCCGAGGCGTTGGCCAAGACCGTCGAGACGGGGCAAGCCTGGTATTACAGCCGCTCGCGCAAGAAACTCTGGAAGAAGGGCGAAAGCTCCGGTCACGTCCAGCGCGTGGTCGAATTGCGCGTGGACTGCGACCAGGACGCGCTCTGGCTTAAAGTGCAGCAGGACGGCGAGGGCGCCTGCCACACGGGACGGCGCTCGTGCTTCTACCGCGCGGTGCCGCTCGGAAAAAAGGGCGCGATGACGCTCGAATTCCGCGACGCGGACAAAACCTTCGACCCGAAAGCGGTCTACGGCAAAAAGCCATGAGCGGGGCCGGCGCGCGGCTGCTGTCGGCATTTACGAAGCGCGAACGCGATCAGGATTTCAGCGAGGCCAGCAATTCCTGAGCGCGCTTGAGATGCGGGCGGTCATACATCTTGCCGTCGATGCCGACCGTGCCGGCGCCAGGCTTGGCGGCGAAGGCGGCAACGATGGTCTTGGCTCTTTCGATTTGCGCGGCGCTCGCCGTGAACACCTCGTTGATCACCGGCACTTGTGCAGGGTGAATTGCGAGCCGTCCGGCAAAACCATCACGCCGCGCGATCTCGGTGTCCCTGCGCAGCGCGTCGAGATTACGGAAGTCGACGTGGATCGTCTCGATCGCCGGCACTTTCGCCGCCGCCGCGCTGAAAAGACAGAACGCGCGCGCGATGCGGTACGGCTCGGTGAGCGTGCCGTCGGCCTCGCGGTTGGCTTCCGCGCCGATCTCGGACGCGAGATCCTCGGGGCCCCACGTCATTCCCATCAGTCGCGGGCTGCAATTCTTGTAGGTGCCGGCGGTGAACACTCCGGCCGCCGATTCAACCGTCTGCGCCAGAATCCTGATGGAGCCTTCGGGAATGCCGGCGATGGCCTCGCGCGCGGTCAGCTTGGCGTCGAGATGGGTGACGGTCGCGCCGCCTTCCGCCTTGGGGAACAAAATCACGTCGGGCTTGCCCGGCACGACCGCGTCGAGATCGGCGTCCGTCATGCCGGTGTCGAGCCCGTTGATGCGAACCAGCAGACGCGGGCGGTTTGTCTTGCCGTGATGGTTTTCAAGAAATTCCAGCGCCAGCTTGCGCGCCACTTCCTTTTTCTCGGGCGCGATCGAATCCTCGAGATCGACGATCACGCCGTCGGCGCCGCTGGCGAAGGCCTTGTCGAGCTTGGTCCCGCCATCGGCGGGTACGAACAGGAGGGAGCGCATTGTTTTTTATGCAGCGTTCAGGACGGCCTTCTTGACCGCCTGTGGCAAAGCGATCGCGCGAAACAGAGTCTTTGGGTAAAGGTAGTCGTCCCCTGACTCATCCACGATGCGTACGAGCCCATGCCCATCGGCCTGCGTATCCCGTAGAGCGACATAAATCTTTCGTTTCTCAAGCGATGCCAAATAGCCATCATTATTGATACAGACAAACAATTTCTTTGTTTGGTTCTTCGCCATAGGGTCCACTTCTACAGGAGGTATTTGATCTTGAATTCGCGCCGTCCGATTCCGCTGGCCTCATACCAGTGTATCTCAGCTTGATGAAGTGAGCCATCGGAAAGCCGGATCCGCGCCATGCCTTTACGTTTGCGCCATCTGTCGCGACCATAGATGCGCCGTAAACGGGCGCGTTCCCGAATTCCAGTGCCAGTCGCGAACGTCTCGATGTTCGAAATTTCGCCTAGAATCTCGAACGGTTGCGGCACAGGGAGATCACTTCGGCCGCATCACGATAAACGCCTGGCGGTGGCATTCGGCGACCAGCGTATCGTCCTGCTTGAACGCCTTGTGCAGGAATTCGACGATGCCGGCGCCTTTGCGCGATCTCGACTCGCGTTTGGCCAGCACTTCGGTCGTGCAATGCACGGTGTCGCCCTCGAACAGCGGGGCCGGGAATTTCACGTCCTTCATGCCGAGATTGGCGATGGTGGTGCCGACCGTCATGTCGGACACCTGAATGCCGATCATCAGGCCGAGCGTGAACAGCGAATTCATCAGCGGCTGGCCCCACTCGGTTTCCTGCTCGCAAAAATGCCGGTCGATATGCAGCGGCTGCGGGTTAAGCGTCATGTTGGAGAACAGCATGTTGTCCATCTGCGTCACGGTGCGCGTGTAGCGGTGCTCGTAGGTCTTGCCGACCTCGAAATCCTCGAAATAGAGCCCGCCGCGCTTATGCCGCTGGATCGTGTCCGCCATTGCATCTCTCCGTCGTTAACCACTCGTTTACCATAATTACCCATGGTCGACAGGGCTTCCGGTACGCTGGCGCGTCGATTGGCCGAAAATCTCTCTTTTCGCAAGCCACTATCGCAAGAGCGAACCGCATGGCTATCGACTCCATCCTCGCCAACGCGGCATCCCGCATTGCCGGTGCGATCCGCAATGCGGCGCACTCGACCGGCACCAGCTTCGAATATCTGCTCACCACTGCGCGCATCGAATCGAACCTCAATCCGGCCGCGCAGGCGCCGACGAGTTCAGCCAAGGGGCTCTACCAGTTCATCGAGCAGACCTGGCTTGCCACCATGAAGCAGGCGGGGCCGGCCTTGGGCTACGGCCAATATGCCAATGCCATTTCGCAGGGGCCGGACGGGCACTATCAGGTCGCAGATCCGCGCCAATATGCGTCGATCATGCAACTGCGCAAGGACCCGACCGTGAGCGCGACCATGGCGGGGGCCTTTGCGCGCGACAACGCCGCCCAGCTTGCCGGCGCAATCGGCCGCCAGCCGACCGAGGGCGAACTCTACATCGCGCATTTCCTCGGACATGACGGCGCTGCCAGGCTGATCGGGGCGGCGACCGCCCAGCCGCGCATGGTCGCAGCCGATCTGTTTCCGCAAGCCGCCGCGGCCAATCGCGGCATCTTCTACGATCCATCCGGCCACGCCCGCGATGCGGCGCAGGTCTATGCGCGGCTGACCGGCCTCTATCAGGCCGCGCGCGCGCTTACATTCGCGCCGGCGGCCTCGCCGGATACCGCCGGCATCGCGCAGGCTTTCGCGCAGGCCGATCGAAGCCAGCCGCCGGTCGTCCCGCGCGGGCCGTCTTTTCATTCGATGTTCAGCGATCGGGTTGCCGGGCCGGTGAGCAAGACCGTGAATACGCTGTGGGGTCAGACGGCGGCCACGCCGGCATCGGGCCAAACGGCGGACGATGCGGGGCCGCAAACGGGCGCGCTCGATCTGTTCACCGACCGCAAAACGCAGACCCGCAAATTATTCGGCGGCGTCTGACCGTGCGCGGAGGCGCGCCGACGCCATTAACAGCTCGTCAAGTTCTATGGTGAACGCTTTGTTAAGCCTCCTCGGCTAGCTTTGTCGCGTGGCGTCGATGTTACGGCGCCGTTGTGGTGTCCGGTCGTGTCATGATTGTCCGTCAGTTCCTTCAGTGGGTGCGCCACGCGCCGCCCGGCGAACGTGCCGAGGCTACATCCGCACTGGCGCGCGCCTATCTCCATTCCGATTTGTCCCTCGACGATCTGGCCGCCGCCGAAGGCGCCATGATCATGCTGCTGGACGATCCTTCGCCGCTGGTGCGCCGCGCGCTCGCCGAGGTTTTTGCTTCGTCTCAGAAGGCCCCCCCGGTCGTGGTGCATGCGCTCGCGGCCGATCAACCCGAAATTGCTGTGCCGGTGCTGTCGCGTTCGCCGCTGCTGCTGGAAGACGATCTTGTCGACCTGATCGCGACCGGCCATCCGGACGCGCAAACCGCCATCGCCGGCCGCGTGCTGCTGCCGCGTTCGCTGTCGGCTGCTCTTGCCGAAGTGGGTTCGGCGGAAGCGTGTCTTGCGTTGCTTGAAAATGCCGACGCCGACATTGCCCTGTTCTCCATCGACCGCATTGTCGAGCGTTTCGGCCATCTGGCGCCGATCCGCGAGAATCTGCTCGATCGTGACGATCTGCCGATGGCGACCCGCCAGGCGCTGCTCTCGAAATTGTCGCAGACGCTCGCCGGCTTCGTCGCCTCGCGGCAATGGATGGGGCCTGAGCACGCGGAATATTCCGCGCGCGAGGCTTGCGAAAAGGCGACTGTCGCGCTTGCCGCCGACACGCCCTATGAGGAAATCGGCGATCTGGTGCAGCACTTGCGCAAATCGGGGCAGTTGACCGCGGGCATGATCCTGCGCGGTCTGTTGTCCGGCAACGTCGTTCTGTTCGAGGAGGCGTTGGCGGAATTGTCCGCTCTGCCGCTCGACCGCGTCACCAGTTACATCCACGACCGCAACATCTCGGGCTTCCTTGCGCTCTACAGCAAGGCCGGGTTGCCGGACGCTGCCTATCCGGCCTTCCGCGAAGCGATCTCCGGCATGCGCGAAGGCGTCTTGATCGGCGAGCAGGGTGGGGCGGCACGGCTCAAGCGGCGCATGGTCGAGCGCGTGCTCAATGCCTGCGCGCAGGAACGCGGGGCCGATATGGCCTCGCTGCTGGCCTTGCTGCGGCGTTTTGCGGTCGAGGCCGCGCGCGAGGAAGCCAGGCTGTTCTGCGACGATCTGGTTGCCACCGACGGCGTCGTGCCGTTCGGCCAGGACTTCGAGGCGCCGCGGCTGGTGGCCTGAAGCGCGGCGTTTTACGCCTATTCCGGCACGATCGATATCGAGGACGCCATGATCTGCTCGATCACGTCCGGCCGATTGCGGTTCTCGCGCACCAGGAAATCGTCGGTGACCTCGCGCAGGCGCATGTTGAGCGCGGAGGCCAATTCCTCGGCGTCGGAGCTCGCATATTCGCGGTAGATCGCGCGCACCGCGTCGACGTGCTGGTCGATGAGCTTTTTCGGAATGCGGTTGGCGTCGGGCGTGTGTTCGATCAGCCGGCACAGGCTGTCGGCGGCCGCCGCGACCAGGGGAAAACCAAACGTGGCAGCCTCACCCTTGATGTCGTGAGCGGCGTGGAACAGGGATTCCTTGTTGGCCTTGGTGAAGCCCTGTTCGCCGATGGTGCGGCGCGCTTTGTCGAGGCGGTCGCATTCCGATTCCATCCAGGACGCGAAATTACCCGATAGTTCGGCCAGTGCCTTTTCCGCGCGCGCGACCGGATCTTCCTCGCCGGGCAGAAACGGCTTGTTGGAAACTGCCTTGCGCAGCTTGTTTTCCGGCGTGATGACCTCGTAATTGCCGTAGGTGGCGGAGGTCGCATTGTCTTTCGGGGAAGCCATGGTGCGTTGCTGCCTTTTGTCAGCCTGGAGCGCGAACTTTTTCGAGGAGAGGCGCCTGCCGGATCACGTCGGCCTTGCCGCCCTTGCGGCGTTCGGGGCCGACATAATTCGCATTGGCGCTGCGGCGGCGGTCGGGTCCGAAATAGGTCTTGGTCTTGATGAACGGACGCGGATTGGCGACCACGTTGACGATGCGCTGATAGAGACCCTTGGCCGAGATCGGCTTGGCGAGGAATTCGGTGATGCCGGCGTCGCGCGCCGACACCACGCGCTTCTTCTCGGAGTGGCCGGTGAGCATGATGATCGCGACGTAAGGGTTGGAATTGGCGCCGGGCTGGCGGATCATCTGCGTGAGCTCGAGCCCGTCGAAAATCGGCATCGCCCAGTCGGTGATGACGATGTCGGGAATGTAATGGGTGAAGTGCTCAAGACCGGCGGCGCCGTCTTCCGCTTCGTAGACTTCGCGCGCGCCGAAGCCGTGCAGCAGCGTGCGCAGAATCCGGCGCATATGGGCGTTGTCGTCGATGACGAGGAAACGCAGGCGGTTGAAATCGATGCGGACCATGCTGCCCCGTGGCCTCGGGCGAAGCGTGCCCGATACCCCCTGCGTTCCAAGCTACCGGGGCCTCGTTAACGAATGGTTTAGCATAGCGGCCGGGGGCCGCCCGCAGCCCTTACATCACCGCGCCGATCTGCCAGGGCACGAATTCAAGGTCGCCATAACCAAGGCCTTCCGACTTGGTGCGGGTGCCTGAGGCGACCTGCAGGACCTTGTCGAAAATCTCCTTGCCTTTGTCGGCGATCGGGACGCCGTCCAGCACATCGCCGCAGTTGATGTCCATGTCCTCGGACATGCGCTTGTACATGTCGGAATTGGTCGCGAGCTTGATCGAGGGGGTGGGCTTGCAGCCGAAAGCCGAGCCGCGGCCGGTGGTGAAGCACATCACGTTCGAGCCGCCGGCGACCTGGCCGGTGGCGCCGACGGGGTCGAACCCCGGCGTATCCATGAAGACGAAGCCCTTTTCCTTGATCGGTTCGGCGTATTCATAGACCGCGCGCATCGTCGTCGAGCCGCCTTTGGCGGCGGCGCCGAGCGACTTCTCCAAAATCGTGGTCAGGCCGCCCGCCTTGTTGCCCGGCGCCGGATTGTTGTTCATTTCGCCGCCGTTGCGCGCGCAATAGTCTTCCCACCATTTGATGCGCTCGACGAGTTTTTCGCCGACCGTGCGGTTGACCGCGCGCCGCGTCAGCAGATGCTCCGCGCCGTAAATTTCCGGCGTTTCGGCAAGCACCGCGGTGCCGCCATGCCGCACCAACTCGTCGACGGCCGAGCCGAGAGAGGGGTTGGCGGTGATGCCGGAATAGCCGTCCGAGCCGCCGCATTGCAGCGCCAGCGTGATTTCCGATGCCGGCCGCGTTTCGCGCTTTGCTTTCGCTGCGATCGGCAGCATGGCCTTGATGCGCTCGACGCCTTCCTCGACTGTCTTGCGCGTGCCGCCGGTCGCCTGGATCGTCATGGTCTGGAAATGATCGCCTTCGACCAGGCCGTATTCGTCCTTCAGACGATCGATCTGGAACACCTCGCAGCCGAGTCCCACCATCAGCGCGCCACCGAGATTGGGGTGCGTGGCGTAGCCCCATTGCGTGCGGCGCAACAGGTCGAATCCTTCGCCATAAGCCGCCATGCCGCAGCCGGTGCCGTGCACGAACGGAACGACGCCATCGATGGCCGGATAGTCCGCCAGCAGATCGGATTTATTGAAGGCTTCCGCGATGAATTTCGCCACTGAGGCCGAGCAATTCACCGAGGTCAGGATGCCGATATAGTTGCGCGTGCCGGTCTTGCCGTTCGGCCGCACGAAGCCTTCGAACGTCGCGCGCTCGCCGGCGGGGAGGATTTCGTCGTTCTTTGCGCCCTCGGCGAAGCGATAATCGCGCGCAAAATCCTGCATTTCGACGTTGTGCTCGTGCACCCATTCGCCGGGCTCGATCTGGCGCGATGCAAAGCCAATGATCTGGCCGTATTTGTGGACCGGTTTGCCCTGAGCGATGACCGCGGTCGCCATCTTGTGGCCGCGCGGGATGCGCTCGCGCGCCACGATCCCGTTGGCGTTTGCCTCGGCGGCGATCTGATCGATGGCGACCACGACATTGTCTTGAGGGGAGAGACGAAGCGTTCGCGGCGTCATGGGCTGGCCTCGTTTGTGGACGTTCCCGTCTTTCAGAATCCGAATTGCTCGCGCAAGATACGCTCGTCGAGATTATGCCCCGGATCGAACAGCATGTTGATCGAACAGGCTTGATCCATTTCGATGTCGACCGCGCGCACCGAGCGCACTTCGTCGTGGTCGGCAACGGCTGCAACCGGGCGCTTGTCGGCATCCTTCACTTCGATGGTGACCTTCGCCTTGTCGGGCAACAGCGCGCCGCGCCAGCGCCGCGGGCGGAACGGGCTGATTGGGGTGAGCGCGAGCAGCGGCGCGTTGATCGGAATGATCGTCCCTTGCGCCGACAGGTTATAGGCGGTCGAGCCGGCAGGCGTCGCCACCAGGACGCCGTCGGCGACCAGTTCCGCAAGACGCTCGCGTCCGTCGATCAGGATGCGCAGATTGGCGGCCTGCGCGCTCTGGCGGAACAGCGACACTTCGTTGATGGCGCGGTACTCGTGCGTGCGCCCCAACGCGTCGCGCGCGCGCATCAGCAGCGGGTGGATGATCGTGATGTGGGCGGCGGCGATGCGCTCGACGAGATCCGTCTCGACGAAATCGTTCATCAGGAAGCCGACGGTGCCGCGGTGCATGCCGTAGATCGGCTTGCCGGAATTCATGAACTTGTGCAGGGTTTGCAGCATCAGGCCGTCGCCGCCGAGCGGCACGATCACGTCGGCCTTGGCAGGCTCTGTGTTGCCGTAGCGCGCCTGCAATCGTTCATAGGCATCGCGCGCCTCCGGGCTCGCCGCGGCGACAAAGGCGATCTTCTGCAATCTGGCGAGCTTTGGGTTCATGAAAATCGAGGATATTCCAATGGAACGCGCGGTGCTCGTCTATACGACTTGGCCCTCGATTGTCGAGGCGGAGGAGGCGGGCCGCGCGATCGTCGAAAAGCGGCTGGCGGCCTGCGTGAATATCGTGCCCGGCATGATCTCGCATTATTGGTGGCAGGGCAAAATCGAGCGGACCGGGGAGGCGGTCGCGATCTTCAAGACCCGCGCGGCGCTCGCCGAAGAGGTGCGCGCGGCGGTCGCGGCCTCGCATCCTTACGACACGCCGGCGATCAT
>DATATS010000237.1:0-4728 GCA_036268675.1 Pseudolabrys sp. | reverse complement strand
TTGTTTTTGCTTCCGTTTTAGCAACAACAATGTTGCGTCACTTTCAGCTCGCAGCGAACTTCATCACCTTGATGGCGTCGAAGTCCTGCACGCCGCCGCCGACGCGCTTGGTCGTATAGAACAGCACATAGGGCTTGGCGGTGTAGGGATCGCGCAGCACCGAGACGCCGGCGCGGTCCACCACCAGATAACCGCGGTTGAAGTCGCCGAAGGCGATCGACAGCGAATCCGCCGCGATGTCCGGCATGTCCTCGGACTCGATCACCGGGAAAGTCATCAGCGTGGCTTTGCCGCCCGTGATCGCCGGCGGCTGCCAGAGATAATTGCCGGTGGTGTCCTTGAACTTGCGGATCGCGCTTTGTGTCTTGCGGTTCATCACGAACATCGCGTTCTGCCGGTAGCCGGCGCTGGCCGCATAGATCAGATCCACCAGCACGTCGGACGGGTTGGTCGAAGGGAACGCGGCCGAGACGCCGCTCGCGACGTAACCGATATTGCCCCAGGTCCACGAGTCGTTGTCGACCGCGGTGTAGGCGAGGAAGCCCTTCGGCTTGTTGGAGCCGTCGCCTGACACGAACGCCGTGCCTTCTTGAGCTGCGAAAACCTGCTCGACCTCCTGCGCAATCCACTGGTCGATGTTGACCGCGGAATCTTCGAGCAGCGAGGCGGTCGCCGCCGGCATGGCGTAGAGCTCCATCGCCGGGAACGACAATTCGTCGAGCACCGGCGAATTCGTCTGCGTGCGCGCGTCGGTTTCGCCCACCCAGCCGACCGCGGGGCCGCTGGTCATGAACGGCTTCTTGTAGACACTGCTGCTGATCGTGCGCACGCCGGCGATGTTGCGGATCGGCGAAATCGCCGCGAGGCGCTGGCCGATGGCGGTCTCGATTTCCGAGGGCACCAGATATCCGCCGTCGGTGTTGGAGCCGATCGACATGGCCTTGCCTTCGAGCGCACGCAGGTTCGACGTTTCGCCGGCCCGCACGTAAGCATCGAACGCCGCCTTGTGTTCGAGCGCCGAGACGCTGCGCGCGAGCGCACGGTCGGAGCCGAGCGCGGGCCGCGCGGATTTGAGCGCGATTTCGTCGAGCCGGCGCACTTGCGCGTCGATGGTCGAATTGATGCGGGCGAGCTTTTCTTCCAGAACCACGTCGGCGGAGTTCTTGCCGAGCCGCTCGTCATTTGCATCCTTGAACGCCTCGAAGGCGCGCATCATGTCGGCATGCGTGACCACGGCATCGAGCGGAATGCCCGCCTTGGTCTCCAGATGATTGTCGGTGTCGATATCCATCGAAGTTTTCTCCTGTGAATGGTTTGTGTGAGTGCCGGTCAAAACGAAATCGTCGAGCATCGCTTCATCCCCGCCAGCCGCGCAGCCGGCCTTCCATAAGGCTGCCGTCCCAGCGCCGGTATTCGCGCCGCGGCGCGCGGTCGCGCGGCGCAAGGCTCGCCGGAGCGGGTACGTCCGCCGCCCCGGCGATGCCCGCCCACGCCCGCTCGGCGCGCGTGCGCGCAGGTGAGAGCCGCGGCGGGGAGGTCGCCTGCTTCACCGCACGCACGCGCGCGCCCGCGAGCAGCGGGAACGTCACAATCGAAATTTCCCAGAGATCCACCGCCACCAGGCTGCGCACGCGGCTGCGCGGATCGAGACGGCCCTTGACGGTGCGAAAGCCGATCGACAATCCGTCGACAGCGCCGGCTCGCAGCAGCGACAGCAATTCGCGCGCCCGCGCCACTTCGGGGATCAAGCGCCCGCGCGCGTAAAGCCCGCGCGAATCCTCGTGCAAGTCGAGCCAAATGCCGACCGGCTCGGACGGGTCGTGCTGAAACAGCATCGGAATGCGGCGTACGCCACGCCGCGTCAGCGTATCGGCGAAAGCGCCGCGCAACATCATGTCGCGCGCCTGGTCGATCTCGCCAAACAAACTTGCGTAGCCTTCCACCGTGCCGTCGGGTTCGATGCGCGTCGGCGGGGCAAAAACGGAAGCGATCGTGGGATCGGGATTAGGTGCGAGCATGGGGGCGGCCAGACGTGCGTGTCCCTGGCGCGGCGCGGCGTGGAACGCTGCGCTGCAGACCCGGGACCCTGGTTGCGTTGATTTTTCGAAGCTGGGCTAGCGCTTGCCGCGCTTACCTTTGTTGCCGCGCGCGGTTTTGTTGGCGCGCGCCGGCGGCCGGCGCCTGGAGGCGCGGTCGAGATGGTCGAGGAATTCGCGGAACACGTCGAGGTGATCGCGCCGCGACTTCGTTTCGCCGCGGATCGAGCGCAGCACTGTGTGAAGCGTATCCATCAGTGACCTCCGAAAGTGTCGTTGAAACGCGCGAGTTCGCGCACGAAATCATCGAAGCGCCGGCTCGCCGCCGCCAGCTCCCGCACCGCGAAAGCGGCAAGCGCGCTGGCCGATGTCGCCCACAGAAACAGCGCCAGATGCGCGAGATCGCCGCGCTCGCTGACGATGGCCGTGAGATCGCTCATGCGGATATTGCGGGCGGGCCGCGCCGTTGTTAAATGAAGGACAAGGGGTGCCGTCTCAAACAAGGAGACGATCATGCGTTGGCTCTGCTCTGCCCTGCTGCTGGTCCTGGGTGTCACCACCGCGGCCGCGGAAATCCGCGTCGACGAGTCCCGTTACGACAACGGCAAGCTGATCATCTCCGGCGACACGCAGCCAAACCGCACCGTCACGCTCGACAAAAAATACACGACCAAGAGCGACGGCGCCGGACATTTCCAGTTCAAGGTCGCCTATAAGCCGGAAACCTGCATGAGCGACCTGCGCGCCGGCAACGACATCTATTCTGCCGTTATCGCCGGCTGCCTCGATCCGGGCGTGCGCGCCGACAAGCCGCCGAAGCTACTGTTGCAGCCGCAACACTAGGCGCATGATCCCGAAAAGCGGAAACCGGTTTTCGGACTAGATCATGCGCAAAGCCAGTGTGACGCGAGCCGCTCGCCACCATTGTCAATTGGGCGGCGCATAAAAGAGAGACGCCCGGCTCAACACCGGGCGTCTTGCTGATGAGTGTGTCTGCCCGCGAACGCGAACGGAAAATCCGCCGGCTTATTTGCTGCCAGTCGTCTGCGTTTGCCGCGTCAGCGATTGCGCGATCTGCAGATGATCCTGCAACGCCGGCAGCGTCTGCTTGGCGAAATCGGCAGCCGGCCCTGTTTTTGCAGCCTGCCGCTGGAAGTTCTTGATCGTCGTCTGGTGGTCCGACACCATGTCCTTGGCGAAGGTGCGGTCGAAGGTCGCGCCCGACAGCACCTTGAGCTTCAGGTATTCGGCTTTGTCGGATATGCTGGCGCCGCCCGGATCTTTCACACCCACCTGGCTTGCCACCTGCTTGGCCGTGTCGAGGTTTTTGCCGTGGTCGGCAACCAGCTTGGCGCCGAAGTCTTTCACCGCCTGGTTGGTGCCCTTCTCTTGCGCCAACTTGCCGACGTCGATTTCGGCGTAGTCACCTTCCATCGCGTTGGTCATGAATTTCTGGCTGGCTTTATCGGCCGATTGCGCTTGCGCCGCCGTCATTGAAAGCGCCACTGCGGCCGCAAGGCCCGCAGCAAGCATCAAGTTCCGTGTCATATTCCACCTCGTTTCCATGTCTGCGCCTCGTCACACGAGGCCCGATGAAAGGAAACGGGATGCGCTGGCGGTTGTTCCGGCGCTCCAAAAGAAACCATTATTGCGGTGGCGCTTGAAAGACATCCCCGCCCGCCAAAGCGCCATAGCCGGTCGCCGCGCGTTGTTCGTTGACCGTAAGGAACGGCGCGTTGGTGACGCGCTCCCAGAGCGCTGCGCGATCGGGCGACAGCGCTTCGATCTTGTCGGCATCGACGGTGAGCGTCAGCCCTGCGCCAAATGTGGGGGATAGCCACTGCGTCAACGCCGCGCCGACGCGATTTGCCAGCGGCAGCACGGTCTGGCGCCAGAACACACGATTGGCCTCCTGGTAGTTGGAATACGTGTTGTCGCCGGGAATCGCGAGCAGCATCGGCGGCACGCCGAAGGCCAGCGCGATCTCACGCGCGGCGGAGTGCTTGGCCTCCATGAAATCCATGTCCTTGGGCGTGAGCGACATCGCTTTCCAGTCGAGCCCGCCTTCCAGCAACAGCGGGCGGCCGGCATTGGCGCTGCCCTGATACAAGTCGGCGAGTTCCTTCTTGACGCGCTCGAACTGCGCGTCCGACATCACCGCGCCATCGGGCCCGTCATAGACCAGCGCGCCGGAAGGCCGCGCCGCGTTGTCGAGCAGCGCCTTGTTCCATTTGGCGGCGGCGTTGTGGGTGTCGACCGCGCAGGCGGCGGCTTCCAGCGGGCTTAAGCCGTAATAATCGTCGAGCGGATTGAACAAAGTCAGTTGAAGGATCGGCGGCTGCGGCGCGCTCTGGTCGAAGCGCACGGTCGCGCCCGACACGGTGTAGTCGTAAGCTTGCGGCCAGCCATCCGTCCCCGGCACGACCTTCATGCGGTCGGGCCGCAGCGCATAAAGCTCGCGCACGTTTGACACGCCATCGCCGGCGATCCCCACTGCCTCGATATAGGCGTTGCCGGCCAACAGTAGATGCGCGGTGATGTTTTCGAGCAGCGACGGGCCGTCCTGGCGCGGGTTCGGCCGCGCGATCAGATCGAGCAGCGGATGCTCGCTCAGTTCGTTCGCGCCTTCGTAAAGCAGGAACGAGAGCGCGCCGACGCTTTCGGCGGTGAGCCGCACGGCGCGGAACACGAT
>DATATS010000236.1:0-5281 GCA_036268675.1 Pseudolabrys sp. | reverse complement strand
TCCTGCGTCGGCCATTCCGGCACACCCGCCTCATTGTTGGCGGGCAGAAAATCGATCAGCCGGCGCATTTGCAGGAGACATTCCACGTCGTTCTCGAACGCGCCGTCGGACACGCCCGACTTGGTCGTGTGCACGGACGCGCCACCCAGTTCCTCGGCGGTGACGACCTCGTTGGTCACCGTCTTCACCACGTCGGGGCCGGTGACGAACATGTAGCTGGTGTCGCGCACCATGAAGATGAAATCGGTCATTGCCGGCGAATAGACGTCGCCGCCCGCGCACGGCCCCATGATGACGCTGATCTGCGGGATGACGCCGGACGAGAGCACGTTGCGCTTGAACACTTCGCCGTAGCCGCCCAAGGCCGCAACGCCTTCCTGGATGCGCGCGCCGCCGGCGTCGAACAGGCCAACGATCGGGCAACGCGCCTTCATCGCCATGTCCTGCACTTTCATGATCTTCTGCGCGTGTGCTTCCGAGAGCGAGCCGCCGAACACCGTGAAGTCCTTGGAGAACAGATAGACCGTGCGGCCGTTGACTGTGCCCCAGCCGGTGACCACGCCGTCGCCGGGGATCTTCTGCTTCTCCATGCCGAAGTCCGACGAGCGGTGCTCGACGAACATGTCGAATTCCTCGAACGAGCCCTTGTCGAGGAGGAGTTCGACGCGCTCGCGCGCGGTGAGTTTGCCGCGTTTGTGCTGGGCCTCGATGCGCTTCTCGCCACCACCGAGGCGCGCCTCGCCGCGGCGTTTTTCCAGCCTGTCGAGAATGTCCTTCATTGCGGCGTTTGGCCCCTGCCCGTCACGGAATCCGGCTGTATCAGGAATAGCACGGCAAATGATGCAGCGGCAGGGTTGGCATTCGCGCCAAAGCCTGCTTACAAGCCCCTCATGTCCGAACCCGCAACCACGAAACAGCTCATCGAGCAGGGCCTGTTCCACCACCGCCAGGGCGACCTGAAGACCGCCATGGAGCGCTATACGGAGGTGCTACGCATCGACCAGCGCAACGTCGATGCGCTCTATTATGTCGCGCTGGTGGCCTGCAATGAGGGCCAGTTCAAGCAGGGCCTCGAACTCGGCCGCCGTGCGCTCGAGGTGGGGCCGCCGCAGGCGCGCGTGCAGAACCTGATCGGCAAGGCGCATGACCGGCTGGGCGATGCGCTGGAAGCCGCCAAGGCCTTTGACGCAGCCATCAAGCTCGACCCGGATTTCGCCGAGGCGCATGGCAACCGCGCCAGCCTTCTGGCCGCCGCCGGCATGGCCAAGGAGGCGCTCGGCAGCTTTTCCCGCGCCATCACGCTCGATCCGAAATCGGTCGCGGACCTGATCAACCGCGGCGCCTTGCTCGAACAGATCGGCCGCGCTGGCGACGCGCTCAAGGATTACGACGCAGCCCTCGCCATCGATCCCAAAATGCCGTGGGCGCATGCCAACCGCGCCAACGCGCTCAGGGATCTGGGCCTGATGGATCTCGGACGCGGCCTGCGCGAGAGCCCGCATTTCGAGGCCGCCATTGCCGCCTTCGACCGCGCGATCGAGATCGATCCGCGTCTGCACGAGGCCTATGCCTCGCGCGGCCAGATCAAGGTCATGCGCGGCGACTGGCCGGGCGGCTTTGCCGATTACGAGCACCGCGCCGAGCTGGACAAGCCAACCTTTCAGGCGCTGACCGATCCGCGCTGGGACGGCGCGCCGCTTGGCGGCGAGCGGCTGGTGCTGGTGGCCGAACAGGGTCTCGGCGACATCATCCAGTTTTCTCGTTTCGCGCCGGCGCTTGCAGCGCAAGGCCACGACGTAACGCTGCTGGCGCGCAAATCCATGGCGCCGCTGCTCTCCACGCTCAAAGGCGTAACCGTCGTGAGCGACGAGAGCGAACTCAAGCGCGACAAGCGCCCGCTGCGCTGGCTGCCGCTGTTGAGCGTGCCCGGCGTGCTTGGCACCACTCCGGACACCCTGCCGCGCGAGGTCCCCTATTTGTCGGCAGACCCCGCGCGCGTGCAGTCCTGGGGCGAGCGCCTCGGCGGCAGCGGCGGATTCAAGATCGGCATCAACTGGGCGCCCGGACATGCCGACCGGACGCAGACCTCGCGGCGCGACGTTCCGCTCTCGCTGTTTGCCGGGCTCGCCGAATTGCCCGGCGTCGAGCTGATATCGCTGCAAAAGGGCGCGCCCGCTGATCAGATCGCCCAAGTGCCGTTCGGCGATCGGATCAAAGTGATCGCGGCCGATCCCAACCCGGACGCCGATCTCTTTCTCGACACCGCGGCGGTGGTGAGTGAGTTCGATCTCGTGATCGGCTGCGACACGGCCATCGTGCATCTGGCCGGCGCGCTGGGGCGGCCGGTCTTCACCATCCTGCCGGTGATTTCAGACTGGCGCTGGATGCTCGCGCGCGACGAGACGCCCTGGTATCCGACCATGCGGCTGTTCCGGCAGGACGCCAGCCGCCAATGGAGCCCAGTGCTCGCGCGCGTGATCGCTGCGGTGCGCGCACGTTTAGCCTGAGGCGAATGGCTTTAAGCGAGGATTGACGGTGGCCGGCAGCCAGCTTGGCTTGCCCGCCAAAGGCTGCTTAAAGGCTGTAATGACCCAACCCAACGACCTCGCGGCGAAGCATCCGAACGCCGCGCAACTGTTGCAGCAGGGATTGCTCCACCACCGCCAAGGCGAGATCGCGCTCGCCATGCAGCGCTATAATGAAGTGCTGGGCAGCGAGCCGCGCAACGCCGACGCACTTTATTACGTTGCCGTCATCGCCTGCCAGGAAGGCCGCTTCCGGCAAGGCATCGATCTCGCGCGTCGCGCGCTGGAATCCGGACCGCCGCAGGCACGCGTGCATAATCTGCTCGGCAAGGCGCTCGAGCGCGAGGGCAGTCCGATTGAGGCTTTGCAGCATTTCGAGCAGGCCGTCGCGCTCGACCAAAACTTCGCCGAAGCCCACGGCAATCGCGCGAACCTGCTGGCGGCAACGGGGCGCACCGAGGACGCGCTCAAGGCCTTCGAGCGAGTGCTGACGCTCGACCCGAACTCGGCGACCGACTGGGCCAACCACGGCGCTTTGCTGCAGCAACTGGGCCGCCACGAAAGCGCGCTGGCAAGTTACGACAAGGCGCTGGCGCTGGGACTCGCTCCCGACGACATCGCCGTGCTGACAAATCGCGCCAATGCACTTGTCAATCTTGGCCGTCATAAAGAGGCGCTCGAAAGCTTCAACAAGGCGCTGACGTTGATGCCTGGCGACATTAATTTGCTGATGGCCCGCGCCCATGTGCTTGCTAGGCTCGCGCGCTACGCCGAAGCAGAAGCCGATTTCGATTCAGCCATCGAACGCGAGCCAAAACGCCAGCAGACCTACCTGCAGAAGGGCCAGTTGCTGAGAGACCGCTGGCGATACGCGGAAGCCCTCGCCTGCTTCGAACAAGCCCTGAGCATCGGTCCCGAGGATGCCGATACGCTGCTTACCAAAGGCCAGCTTTTGCAGAATCTCGGTCGCATCGACGAGGCGCGCGCGGTGACCGAAAAAGCAATTGAACTCGATCCATCTAAAACCGGCGGGCACATGGAATTTGCCAGAATGAGTCGCTTCGTGCCGGGCGACCCGCGGCTGGCGCCAATGCAAGGCCTTTTGCCCAATATCGACCGGCTGCCGGACATGGATCAGGTCCATCTACACTTTGCCTTGGCCAAGGCACACGAGGACCTCGGCGAGCACGAGCAGGCATTTGAACATCTCGTGCAGGGCAATGCGGCGCAACGCCGCCGCCAGCAGAACAATCACTACGACTTGAATGTTCTATTGGATCGGTTCGATCGTACCGCGCGCGTCTTCACACCCGAATTGTTTCGTATCAAATCCGGAAGTGGCAATGTCTCTGACCAGCCGATCTTCATCGTCGGCATGCCGCGGTCCGGCAGCTCTCTCGTCGAACAAATCCTGGCCAGCCACCCCGGCGTCTACGGCGCGGGGGAACGCACCGATTTTCTGGAGGCGACGCTGTCCGTCACCGGCAACGCTGCGTTTCCCGATTGTGTCCCGACGATAACGCACGCGCAGTTGAGCGAGCTTGGCGCGATGTATCTATCTACAGTGACGCAGACGATACCGAGCACGGACCGATTCACCGACAAATTGCCCGTCAACTTCCTCGTCGTCGGCTTGATCCACCTGGCGCTGCCGAACGCGCGCATCATTCACATCCGGCGAGATCCCATCGACACATGTCTTTCTTGTTTTTCAACTCTTTTTTCGTCGGCGCTGGAGTTTACCTATGACCTCCGCGAGCTCGGCCGTTATTACGGCGCCTATGCGCGGCTGATGGAGCATTGGCGGCGAGTGTTGCCGCAAGGCGTTATGCTCGAAGTCCAATATGAAGACCTGGTCGAGAATATCGAAGCGCAGACACGGCGAATGCTCGATTTCTGCGGTCTGGATTGGGACGATGCCTGCCTCGCCTTTCACAAAACCGAACGGCCGGTGCTCACGGCCAGTCTGGTCCAGGTACGCCAGCCGCTTTATCGCAACTCGATCGGGCGCTGGCGCCCCTATCGAAAGCAACTGCAACCACTGTTCGAGGCGCTCGGCATTAAGCCCGACGAGCGCTGAACGGCTGCGGCGCGCGCATGGCGGCCACGCCACGCCGCCATCCGGCTTCACAAAATTGAAGATTAAGCGCCATAATGTCCCCGACGGGCCCGCACAAATCGTGCGTTCCGGGATTATACCGCGACAGGAGACAAGCCATGAACGATGCCGCTAAAGCCAACCCGCACGGTGGCGCCAAGCCGCGCCTGGCGACCCCGAGCGACCTCGGCGCCAACGCCACCAGGGACATCGCCGGCGCGATCAATGCGTTGCTGGCCGACACATTCGCGCTCTATCTCAAGACCAAGAATTTCCATTGGCATATGAGCGGACCGCATTTCCGCGACTATCATCTGATGCTCGACGAGCAGTCCGACCAGATTTTCTCCATGACCGACGTACTGGCCGAGCGCGTGCGCAAGGTCGGCGGCGCGACGCTGCGCTCGATCGGCGATATTTCACGCCAGCAGCGCATCGCCGATAATGACGCGCAATATGTCGAGCCGCAGGACATGCTGGCCGAGTTGCGCGACGACACCCAGCGTTTCGTTGCTTCGATGCGCGCAGCGCACGACGTGTGCGAGGAGCATGGCGACGTCGCCACCACCAGCCTGCTGGAGGTCTATATCGACGAGTCCGAACGCCGCGTCTGGTTCCTGTACGAGGCAAGCCGCAAGGGCGGGCCGGACGGCCACTA
>DATATS010000235.1:0-5583 GCA_036268675.1 Pseudolabrys sp. | reverse complement strand
TCGAGGTTGGCTTTTACCGCCGGTCGCCATTCCGGATCGACCGGCAGTCGAAGCACGGCCGCGGCGGCTATGATGAAGGCGTCGAGGGGATCGCTCGCCATGAAAACAGCCTCGCTCAAACCGGTGGATGCGGAATCGCCGTCAACAGCTCGCGGGTATAGGTGGCTTGCGGCGCCACCAACACCCGATCCGTGGCGCCCTGCTCGACGATTGCGCCGGTTCGCATGACGATGACACGATCGCACAACAGACGCACCACGTTGAGGTCATGCGAGACAAAAAGGTAGCTCATTCCGAGTGAATCCTTCAGGTCCTGCAATAGGTTAAGCACGACAGCCTGAACCGACACGTCGAGCGCCGCGGTCGGCTCATCGAGGATGATGAGATCGGGCTTGAGCGCGATGGCGCGGGCGATGCCAACGCGCGCCTTCTGGCCGCCGGAGAGCTGATGCGGGAAACGGTCGAGCAATTCCGACGGCAGGCCGACCTGTTCGGCGAGTTCCTCACAGCGCTTGCGCACCGCCGAGCGGGAGATTCCGCCAAGTTGCAGCAGCGGATCGGCAATCGCGCGCGCTGCGGTAAAGCGTGGGTTAAGGCTGTCGGTCGGGTCCTGGAACACCATCTGGATGCGCTTGCGCAATGGCAGTGTCGCGAATGCCCGCGCCGGAATTTCGCCGATGTCCTCGCCATCGAACATGATCGTGCCGGCGGTCTTGTCGATCAGCCGCATCACCATCATCGAGGTGGTGGACTTGCCGCAGCCGGATTCTCCGACCAGCCCGACGCTTTCGCCGCGCGCAATCGAAAAGCTGATTCCGTCAACCGCGCGGAAAATCTCCGGTTGCGGCGGCGGTTTCGGTCCAAACAGCTTTGCCAGCGGACCGAGGCCTGTCTTGCGCGGATATTCCTTGACCAGCTTCTCGACCACGAGCAGTGGCGGCTCGGTCTTCGGCTTCGCCGACGGCTTGCGCAATGGTCGGGCCTTTTTGGCGTCAGCCTCCGGCAGCAGGTCACGCAACGTGACGCCCGGCCGCGGGGTCGCGCGCATCAGCTTGCGGGTATAGCCGTGCGCCGGCTTCTTGAAGATCGTAGCAGACAGCGCGGTTTCGACCACGCGGCCCTTTTCCATCACCACCACGCGATCGCAATAGGCGGCGGCAAGACCAAGGTCGTGCGTGATCAGAATTGTCGACATGCCGCGCTCGCGCGTGAGTTCGACCACAAGGTCCATCACCGCTTTCTGCGTGGTGACGTCGAGACCGGTGGTCGGCTCGTCGGCGATCAGCAATTGCGGCCGGCAGGCGAGCGCCAGCGCAATCACGACTCGCTGGCACATGCCGCCGCTGAGCTCGAACGGATAGGCATGGTAGCGCTCGCGCGGCCGCGCAATGCGCACCTGTTCAAGCATCTCAATCGCCTTGTCGCTGACTGCCGCGCTGTCGGCCTGCGCGTGCTGCAGCAGCACGTCCTCGATCTGCCGTCCGATCTTGCGGATCGGATTGAGCGCCAGGCGTGGCGATTGAAAAATCATCGACATCTCGCGGCCGCGCAGATCGCGCATCTCGCTTTCCGGTACGGCGCGCAGATCGAGGCCCGAGAACGACACCGAGCCCTCGGCAATGCGCCCCGCGCGGTCGAGAATGCGCATGACCGCATAAGAGGTGACCGATTTTCCCGATCCGCTCTCGCCGACGATTCCGAGCGTCTCGCCCTTGGCAACCGAGATGTCGACATGTTCGACCGCGCGCACGACGCCGCGCCGGGTGACGAAGGCTACGGTCAGATCGCGCACCTCCAGCAGCGGTCGCGCCACCGGCGCGTTGCGCTCTATTTTCGCGCGCTTCTCCGGCTTTCGTGCCATCATGTTCTCCGCTGCGGATCGACCAGATCGCGCAGGCCGTCGCCAAGCAGATTGAAGCAGAACACCGCGATCATCAGCGCGGCGCCGGGAAACAACGCGACCCACCATTCGCCGGAAATGATATTGGCGGCGCCCTCCGCCACCATGATCCCCCATTCCGGCGTCGGCGGCTTCACGCCGAGCCCGATGAAGGAGAGACCCGCCGCGTTGAGGATCGCGTAGCCCATCGTGAGCGATATCTGCACCATCATGATCGGCATGATATTGGGCAGAATGTGCATCAGCAGGATGCGAAACTCGCCATTGCCCGACAGGCGCGCCGCCTGCACGAAGCCAGCCTCGCGCCGCACATTGGCTTCGGCGCGCGCCACCCGAACATAGAGCGGGAAATTGATGATCGCGGTAGCAATCACGATGTTGGTGACTGTGTTGCCGAGCGCCGCGACAATGCCCATCGCGAGGACGAACAGCGGAAACGCCATGATGGTATCGGCGAGCCGGCTGATCAAAATATCGGTCCAGCCGCCGAAATAGCCCGCGGCGATGCCGGCAAAGCCGCCCAGGGCGAACACCAGCGCAACGGACGCGATAGCGATGATGAAATCGAGCCGGGTCGCCACGACGACGCGGCTGAAAATATCGCGTCCGGTCTGGTCGGTGCCAAACCAGTGCGCCCAGGATGGCGGCGCGAGCGTCGCCGGACCGCTCGCCATCGGACTGTATGGAACGAGCAAGGGTCCAATTAGCGCGGCCAGCGCGATAATCAGAAACAGCCCGAAGGCGAGCCCGGTCACCGGATTTTCCGAGATCACATAGCGCGCATGGCGCAGCATCGAATTGCTCTTGGTCATCCCTCCAGCCTCACGCGCGGATCGATGACGCCATAGAGAATGTCGATCGCCAGATTAAGGGCGACGTAGAGGATCGCCATGGCCAGCACAAATCCCTGCACCGGCGCGAAATCGCTCGCGATCAACGCCTCCACCGCGTAGGAACCGATGCCGGGCCAAGCGAACACTTTTTCCACCAAGACATTGGCGCCAAGCAGAAAAGAGAAGACCATGCCGAGCGTAGTCACGACCGGCAGCATCGCATTGCGGAAGGCGTAGGTGATGATTACCGTCCGGTCGTCGAGGCCGCTCGCGCGCGCGGTGCGAACAAAATCTGACGCGAGCACCGACAGCATGGATGCGCGCGTCATGCGAGCGATCGGCGCAAGTGAGAAGATGCTGAGCGTCAATGCCGGCAAGATCAATTGGCTAAGCGCAGCGCGGAACGTCTCGAACTGGCCGGTGAGCAGGCTGTCGATGAGATAGAATCCGGTGATATTCGGCGGCGCGGTTGCAAAGGCATCCAACCGGCCGATCGGGGGCGGCGACCAGCCGAGCTTGAAGTAAAATACGTAAACCAGCAGCAGGCCGGTGAAGAACACCGGCAGCGAAACGCCGGCGGTGGTCACGATCCGACAGGTATGGTCGATCCATGAGCCCTGCTTGACCGCAGCGAGAATGCCGAGCGGCACCGCGATCACGACCGACAGGATGAGCCCGAACAGCGTGAGCTCGGCGGACGCCGGCAAGCGGCTTTTGATCTCGGCGGCGACCGGTTGGCCGGTCGAGAGCGAGTTGCCGAGATTGCCGTGGGCAAGATCGTTCACATAGCGGATGAACTGCTCCGGCAGCGGCCGGTCGAGACCGAGCGTCTTGCGGATTTCGGCGATCGATTGCGGCGTCGCCGCCGGTCCTGCGAAATAGATCGCCGGATCGCCGGGCAGCACGCGGGTCAGGAAAAAAGTGACAACCACGACCCCGATCAAGGTCGGGATCACCGTCACGATACGCTTGCCGATGGTCGCGAGCATGTTGTCTTTGCCGCCGCTCGCCTCACGCGCTCGTCCCCACCCAAGCGGGGACCCAGGTCCGTCAGCCGAGAGGCTTGGACCTCGATTCCCGCTTACACGGGAATGAGCGGAATGAGGACGCTCCGCGCAGCATTCCAGTTACGCCTTGACGAGCGAGCGATAGTCGACCTGCCGGTGGAACCAGTAAGAATAGCCGGAGATATTCTTTTGCATCGCCACGTTGAGGTAGGGCTGAAACATCGGAACGCGCGGCACGTCGTGATAGGCCTTGGAGATAAAGCCTTTCACGTCGGGTGCGTATTTCTCCTTGTCGCCGATAGCGGCAGCGGCATAGGCGCCGTCGATGAAAGCGTCCATGTCCTTGTTGACGTAGCTTGGCGTGTTGAAAATCGCGTTCTGCCCCGAGTAGCACCAGAAGAAGAAGTATTCCGGATAATCCAGCCAGCCGGAGAAGAAGTTGACCATCATCGGCATCGACTTCTTGGCCATTTCACTGCGCCAATTGGCGCCGGGCACCTTGTTGATCGTGGTCTTGATGCCGATCTGGCCGAGACTTTCCTGGATGAGCACGGCGATCGGCTCGGAATTCACCGCGTCGCCGAGATCGAAAGAAATCGTTGTTTCGATCGGTCCGGCGCCTGATGCCGCCATCAAGGCCTTGGCCTTGGCCATGTCGGTCGAATAGCCGGTCGGTTGCGGCCAGGCGATGCTTGAGACGTCGTTCGACTTTCCACCGAACAGCGGATTTGCGATGCTGAACATCGCGTCCTTGACGATCTTCTCATAGGGCAGCGCGTAAGCCACCGCCTGGCGGACTTTCTCGTTGTTGAACGGCGGCTTCACCACGTTCAACTCGAGGCTATACATGCCGTTGCCGATCGGATTCGAGACCATCTTGAGCTTGCCCGCCTTCTTCATTTCCGTGAAGTCTTTCGCCGGAAGATCGAAGGAAATGTCGGCATCGCCTCGTTCCATCAGGGCGCGGCGGTTACCGGCGGAGGGAATGGTGCGCCAGATGACTTTTTTGAGTTCGGGCAGCTTGCCGCCGACCCAGGCATCGTTGCGCTCGTAGACCACTTCGACGCCGGGCTTCCAACTCACCACCTTGTAGGCGCCCGAGCCCGCCGTGTTGCTCTTGGTATAGTTGAGGCCCCATGCGTCCTTTTCGGTAGCGTTCTTCTTCAGCAGCTCCGAATTGTAGATGCCGGGCACAATCACCGCGAGATCGGGAACGGTGAGACGATTTTTCTTCAGGAAGTCGACGCGGAAGGTGGAGTCGTCAACGGCGACGAATTGCTCCGGCTTCTCCAGCGAACCCGCCTTCATCTGCACCCGCGGGAAGCCGCCGACGCCGACCGCGCGGTCGAACGACCACTTGACGTCTTTCGCCGTGATCGGCGTGCCATCTTGGAACTTGGCGCCCTTCTTCAATTTGAACGTCACCGACATGTCACCGATCTTCATGTCGTCGGCGAGTTCGCCTTTGAATTTGTCCCGGTCATAGGAGGTCGAACCGTCGGCCAGCGTCTTCTTCTCGTGTGTGATCAGGCGGTCGTAGCAATTCCATGACGCCTCGTAGCCAGGCCGATTGGTGCCGAGGCCGTGGATGTCGAGATTGTTGGGGCCATTCTCGGTGACAAGAAGGAGCGTTTCCTTGCGCGACTGCGCCTCGGCGCCAAAGATCGCCGGCGCCGATAGCGCCGTGCCGGCGGCGAGCGCGGATGCCGATTTCAAAAACTCACGCCGTTTCATCTGAACCTCCCGAATGCAAACGGATGTCTTGGGAGGTACTTCCGCAAAGGTCGTGCCAGATCAGCGGGGCGCGCGGGATTCCAGATAAAGCGCTGATTGTTTGGAGATA
>DATATS010000234.1:0-7302 GCA_036268675.1 Pseudolabrys sp. | reverse complement strand
TTCGCTGCGTCCGAGCCGATCTTCGGCTGGCCGTCCCTGGTCAGCGAAGCGCGCAAATATATAGGCACCAATCCGACCGCCCGTAAAAAGCTCTGGTGCGCGACCTTCATGAATTTCGTGCTGGCCAAGGCCGGCTATAGCGGGACCAATTCCGACGCGGCAAAATCCTTCGCCTATTATGGCCACCGCATTTCCGAGCCGAAGGTTGGCGCCATCGCCGTTCTCAGCCGCGGCAAGCGTGGCGGCCATGTCGGCGTGGTTTCCGGCATCGACCCGCAAGGCAATCCGATCATCATTTCCGGCAATCACAACAGGCGCGTGGGCGAGGGCGTTTATCCGCGTGCACGCGTCATCGCCTATGTGATGCCGTCCGGGCATCTGCCGCTGACGCAAGTCGCCGACCGCGGCGCGGCCGGTCCACAGACATCGTCTGGCCCGAGTATCGATTCGCCGATTGCCGAATTGCTGGCCGCGATCAACGCCGAACAGGAGCGTTCGCAAATCCGGGTCGATGCCCGCAGCCAGCCATCGCGGCCGGCGCAACCGCCAGTCCCGCATCGCACGGTGCAGCAGGCGCCCGATCAGCGAGTGGAGTTGCGCGGCGGCGATCGTTTGGCCTCGGCCGATACCTGGATTGATGGCCTGTTCACGCACGACGCCCGGCGCTGAACCTGGTCAGCCGATAACCGTGCCGGAACCGATATCGCCCGCCGCTATCACTTCGGCATAGACGCCGCAGTCGGCGTGGCCGAAATTGTTCATCAGCGTGCGTGGGATCGGCAGGTCGCGGATCGCGGTTGCCGGATCGACTTCGGTCGCCGCGCAGCGAACGATGCGCTTGATAACCTTGAGCCGTGCGCTTGGCCCGGCTGCTATTTCCGTGTCGAGCAGGCTGAATTCGTGCCAGGCGGGCCAACCGGCGACGTACAGATTGCCGCGAAAGCGCAGCGGATCGACCGGGCTGCCGATCGCCGTCTCCACCGCCGCTACCGAAGCAAGGTTGATGATGGAGACGACCTTCTTCGCCACGTCGGAAAAACTGTGGCCATCTCCGGACAGAACTTTGGGCGGGCCCCGCAGGTCGTTCGGCATGAAGCGGCGGAAAAAGGCTTCGATTGCCAGCCGCCCATCGGTAGTCCGCAAATCGCCGCGCACCGCTTCGCGGCCCTCCCATTGGATCGACAGCGTGTGGCTCGCTTCCTCGTAATCGGTCCGCAGCGCCGCCAGGCGTTCGTTACGCATCAGCATGAGAAAGCGCTGCTTTGGGAAATAGGCGGGGGCCGCCGGATCGAAGCCGGACGGCCCGTTCTCGATGGCATAGAGGCGATCGGCGGGCAGCGTTGCCCCGATCGCCAGATGGGTGCGCGACATGCGCTGCGGGGAAAGCCCCTTCACCGGGTAGCGGTAAATGGCGTCGATGGTTGCGGTGTTCATGGCTGTTGATTTTTCGGTCGTTTCGGCAAGGGTAAAGCCTGACCTATAGCAAGCCGGCACCCTCTTCAAACCGCACCGGGGAACACCAATATAAGCCTCGAGGCAGGCCGCCTTCGGGGACCTGTTTTTAATCCGGCGCCATGATGGGCCGAGGGAGTTGAGGCATGAATTTCGATAAATACACCGACCGCGCGCGCGGTTTTGTGCAGTCCGCGCAATCATTGGCCTTGCGCGAAGGCCATCAGCAATTCGCCAGCGAACATCTGCTGAAGGTGCTGCTCGACGATCCGGAAGGATTGGCGGCAGGCCTGATCGATCGTTCCGGTGGTAATTCTCGTCAGGCGCTCCAGCAGGTCGAGGCCGCGCTCGCCAAGCGCCCCAAGGTTTCCGGCGGCGGCGCCGGGCAAGTCTATCTCGACCCGGCGCTGGCGCGCGTCTTCGATGCCGCCGAAAAAGCGGGCGAAAAGGCCGGCGACAGTTTCGTGACCGTCGAACGGCTGCTGCTTGCGCTGGCAATCGAGAAGGACAGCGAGGCCGGCAAGATTCTCAAAGGCGCCGGCGTGACTCCGCAGAATCTCAACGCAGCGGTCGAAGCGCTGCGCAAAGGCCGCACCGCGGATTCCGCCTCGGCCGAAAACGCGTATGATGCGCTCAAGAAATATGCGCGGGACCTGACCGACGCTGCACGCGCGGGCAAGCTCGATCCCGTCATCGGGCGCGACGAGGAAATCCGCCGCACCATCCAGGTGCTCTCCCGCCGCACCAAGAACAATCCGGTGCTGATCGGCGAGCCCGGCGTCGGCAAGACCGCGATCGTCGAGGGTCTCGCGCTGCGTATCGTCAATGGCGACGTGCCGGAAAGCTTGGCTGACAAGAAGCTATTGGCGCTCGATCTTGGCGCCATGATCGCCGGCGCGAAATACCGCGGCGAGTTCGAGGAGCGGCTCAAGGCTGTGTTGCAAGAAGTTACATCCTCCAACGGCGGCATCATCCTGTTCATCGACGAGATGCATACGCTGGTCGGCGCCGGCAAAGCCGACGGCGCCATGGACGCCTCAAATTTGTTGAAGCCGGCGCTGGCGCGCGGCGAACTGCATTGCATCGGCGCCACTACGCTGGATGAATACAAGAAGCACGTCGAGAAGGACGCCGCACTCGCGCGCCGCTTCCAGCCGGTCTATGTGAACGAGCCCTCGGTCGAGGATACGATCTCGATCCTGCGCGGGCTCAAGGACAAATACGAGCAGCATCACGGCGTGCGCATCGCGGATTCTGCGATTGTCGCCGCGGCGACCTTGTCCAACCGCTATATCACCGACCGCTTCCTGCCCGACAAGGCCATCGACCTGATCGACGAGGCCGCGGCGCGGCTTAAGATGCAGGTCGACTCCAAGCCGGAAGAGCTCGATTCCATCGATCGCGAAATCATGCGGCTCAGAATCGAGGAAGAGGCGCTCAAGAAGGAAAGCGACGCCGGCTCGAAGGATCGCCTCAAGCGGCTCGTGGGCGAACTCAAGACGCTTGAGAAAAAGTCGGCTGACATCACCAGCCGTTGGAAGTCGGAAAAGGAAAAACTGTTGGAGGCGCAACGCCTCAAGACCGAGCTCGACCAATTGCGCGGCGAACTCGCCAACGCGCAGCGCAAGGGCGATTATCAGCGCGCCGGCGAACTCACCTATGGCCGCATCCCCGAGCTCGAGAAGAAGCTCAAGAGCATCGAGGAGAACGAAGCCAAGCGTGGCGCCATGGTCGAGGAGACCGTGACCGCCGACCGTGTTGCGCAGATCGTCTCGCGTTGGACCGGGGTGCCGGTCGACCGGATGCTGGAAGGTGAAAAAGAAAAGCTACTGCGCATGGAGGACGAACTCGGCAAGCGCGTCATCGGCCAGAAGGAGGCCGTGCGGGCGGTCTCGACAGCGGTGCGGCGTGCCCGCGCGGGATTGCAGGATCCGCACCGGCCGATCGGCTCGTTCATGTTCCTGGGGCCCACCGGCGTCGGCAAAACCGAATTGACCAAGGCGCTGGCGGCCTATCTGTTCGACGACGAGAATGCGCTGATCCGTATCGACATGTCGGAATACATGGAAAAGCACTCGGTCGCCCGCCTGATCGGCGCGCCCCCCGGGTATGTCGGCTATGAGGAAGGCGGCGCGCTCACCGAGGCGGTGCGGCGCAGGCCCTATCAGGTCATTTTGTTCGACGAGATCGAGAAGGCGCATCCGGACGTGTTCAACGTCCTGCTGCAAGTGCTCGATGACGGCCGCCTGACCGACGGGCAAGGCCACACCGTCGACTTCCGCAACACGCTGATCGTGATGACCTCGAATCTTGGCGCGGAATTCCTGGTCAACCAGCCGGAAGGCGAGGACACCGATGCGGTGCGCGATCAGGTGATGACCGTCGTGCGGTCGGCGTTCCGGCCGGAGTTCCTCAACCGCATCGACGAGATCATTCTTTTCCACCGGCTGAAGAAGATCGAGATGAGCCGCATCGTGGACATCCAGATGGCGCGGCTGCAGAAACTGCTTGATGAGCGCAAGATCGCGATCAAGCTCGACTCGAGCGCGCGCGACTGGCTGGCCGACAAGGGTTGGGATCCGGCCTATGGCGCGAGGCCCTTGAAGCGCGTGATCCAGAAGTCGGTGCAGGACCCGCTGGCGGAGATGATCCTGGCAGGCTCGATCAAGGACGGCGAGGCGGTCACCGTCTCGGCCGGCAAGCAGGGCCTCACCTTCAACGGCAAGCTCGCGCAGGCGGCGTAAGACATAATGGCCGCTCGTCCCCGCGAAAACGGGGACCCAGTGCCTTACTTTATGAGAAAGCTGGATTCCCGCTCACGCGGGAACGAACGGAGAGTGGCTTACCGCGCCGCCACGCGCGCGGGCTTGCGCGCCATGATGCCGTCGAGCCGACCGCGCTCCTGCTCGAACGCATTGAGGATGGGTCCTTGCAGTTCGCGGCCGCGCGGCAGCTTGATGCGCATGGGATCGACAAAGTGACTGTTGACCCGGATCTCGAAATGCAGGTGCGATCCGGTCGAAAGGCCGGTTGAGCCGACAAAACCGATGACCTGGCCCTGCCGGACATGCGTGCCGACCTGCGTCCCGCTCGCAAATGCGCTCATATGACCGTAAGCGGTCTCGTAGCCGTTATTGTGGCGCAGCAGGATGAATTTGCCGTAGCCCGATTCCAGGCCTTCCTTCTCGATCACGCCGTTTCCGGCGGCATAGACCGGCGTGCCGGTCGGCGCCGCCCAATCGACGCCCGTGTGCATCTTGACGTAGCCGAGGATCGGATGCCGGCGCAGCCCGAAGCCGGATCGCATGATTCCAAATGCGACCGGCTTGCGCACGAGGAACTTCTTCGCGCTCCGGCCGCCCTCATCGTAATAGTCCACGATGCCATCGTCCGGCGACTGGAAGCGATAGAGCTTCTTGGTCTCGCCGCCGACGGTGAGCGCGGCAAACAGTACGTCGTTGCGGTTATCGGCGGCAGGCTGTTGTTCTTCTTCGCCGGCATAAAGCACTTCAAACGAGTCGCCGGGCTGCGCCTTGCGCTGGAAATCGACGTCGTAGGAGTAGATGCGGATCAGGTCTTCGATGATCGGGCGCGGGAGTTTATCGCGCAGCGCGGTCTCGTAGACACTTTGATACAGGCTGACGCCGCCGGTTTTGGGTGCGGTCGGATTGTCTTCGCTATTGTCGGCGACATCGTTATCGACGTTCTTCACGTCGACAGAAACATACTTGCCGTTATCCGAGAGCGCGGCCACCGCGTCGATCGCGGAGTCGCTGGCGATGATGACGCGGATCGGCTGTAGCCGCGCGCCACCGGGAACAGGCGAGAGCAGCACGCGCAGTTTTTGCCCCTCTTTGACGCCGGCGGCCCGCATGCGCGGTCCGAGTGCGCTCATGATTGCGCCGATCTCGTCGGACGTCGCGCCGAGATCGCGCAGGATCGAGGAAACGCTGTCGCCTTTCTTGACCGTAATTGTCTTCTCGTTGAAACCGCTGCCGCCGGTGGTCTGCTCGGCGGTCTTGGGCAGCAGCGTGATGTTCTCGGGAACGATGCGCGCTTCGAAGCCGGCGTATGGATCGACATTCGTCGCTCCGGCATAGGCCAGCTTGATGCCTGTGATGCTGTCGGCCGATGCCAGATGGGTGCCCGACTTTGTGCTCCACTCGGCGGCCTCGCGCACGCGCGCGATCACTTCGTCTTGTGGCGTCAGCAGCGCGATCTTGAGATGCGGCATCATCGGATCGAGATCGCGCATGACGAAGGCGACTTCGGCGTCCGGCTGCGCCGTCGGCGGCGCGTCTTCGGGCGTGGCGCCACCACCCGGCGCCGATTCCGCGAGCAGGCGCTGCGGATTGAATGCGGGGACGTTGGCCGACAGATCGGAAATCGTGAGCGACAGGTTGCCGGACACGCGCACGAACGGGCGTACGCGTACGACCTCATGGTTGCCGACTCGCGCGATGGTCGAGACGCGCACGACCTGACGTGCATAGGAAGGCTCTTCCGCGGTCGGCAGCCGATCGCTCTTGCGTGGGATGTTGAGCTTGTCGCTCGCCGCGCCGATTGCGCCGCGTAGCGCGACTTCGACCCGTTCGGGCAGCGACGCGAAGTTGGTCTCGCCATCGAGCGATGTGAAAACGGCGCCGCCCATCAAGGCAGCGCCGCACAGCGCGGTCAGGATTGTGCCGGCGAACCACTGCGCCGATACGCGGCGGCGGTCGACGAAGCCGCTGGTGCCGCCGTCGACCGACAGTGGCGGCTCGTTGCCGAGCTCGATGGCATCCGGCCGCCTTGATCGATAACCGCTGCGTGCCCGCGAATGGTCCAAGCTTGCCGTCCCCTCAGAAGCCGATCCACTTCAGGCGGGATTTCCCCGGCCCTGGCGTTTTGCTTGGCGCATGATCGTTTCCCGCACCGATCGGGATTATGCGCTCGCGCCGCGATACGACGATGGCTTGTCACGACCCAATTAACGCCCCGGTCACCGCCGCCAGACCCTAGAATCGAGTTCAGCACGATGCCGGTTGACCGTGGGGCCCGTCAATTGTGGGTCCCAAGGTCCGGTTAATTGGCGAAAGGCGCGGTGGATTGTTGCCTGCCTCGCGATTCCATCCCTCGAACTTGCACCAAGGACGACCCATGAATATGGCCTGAGTGCGGCGCGGCATGGCCGAAAGCCGCTCGGCCCCAAGAGCGGGACATGACTGGAAAGGCCGATTAGGACAGCGGAAATGACCCATCGGGGGCAAAGAAAATTGGCCAAATTTGATTGACAATGCGCCGAGGCGAAGCCTATATACGGCCCCTTGGCGCGCTGTCCGCTTACGGCGTGATTGCGCGTCTCTGAAGCTCCTCACTGGAACAGTGAATCGGCATCCGATTGTTCTCGGATGCACGGGCTTCGACGGCTCTCCGGTTCGCCGGAGGGCGGGGATCGCCTTGATCCCCGGGCTGTTTGAAAAGTGAATCGGAAGAAAGAGAAACGTGGACGGCGGAGTCCTTGCGGGCCGTTCTCTCGTGAAGAAGCAATTCTTTTCAAGAGACGGCTATGGAAGAGACTTCGGCGGTACACGTTTTAAGGTACATCGCTGACCTTTTGCTTTTTCGGACGCAAGTTCGGAGACGCGATCGATCAGTGGGTGGACCTCGTCAATGTGACGACACTACCCAGTGTCGTCACTGCGCAAACGTGACCTGCCGGGATAAAAATCTCATCCAACTTGAGAGTTTGATCCTGGCTCAGAGCGAACGCTGGCGGCAGGCCTAACACATGCAAGTCGAGCGCCCGTAGCAATACGGGAGCGGCAGACGGGAGAGTAACACGTGGGAACGCGCCCTTCGGTTCGGAAT
>DATATS010000233.1:0-17300 GCA_036268675.1 Pseudolabrys sp. | reverse complement strand
CGATCAAATGGCCGAACGCGCCGCCAAGGAGTTGCGCGACGGCTTCTATGTCAATCTCGGAATCGGCATCCCGACGCTGGTGTCGAACTACATTCCCGACGGTATGAGCGTGCAGTTGCAAAGCGAGAACGGCATGCTCGGCTTCGGACCGTTCCCTTACGAGGGTGACGAGGATCCCGACCTCATCAATGCCGGCAAGCAGACGATCACGGAAATCCTGACCACCAGTTATTTCTCCTCCGCCGATTCATTCGCCATGATCCGCGGCGGACACATCGACATCGCGCTGCTCGGCGCCATGCAGGTGGCGGAGAACGGCGATCTCGCCAACTGGATGATCCCCGGCAAGATGGTCAAGGGCATGGGCGGTGCCATGGACCTTGTTGCCGGAGTGAAGAAGGTCGTCGTCATCATGGAGCACACCGCCAAGGCGAAGGACGGCGGTGAGGAGCCGAAGCTCCTGCACAAATGCAACCTGCCGCTCACCGGCACCGGCGTGGTGGACATGGTCATTTCCGATCTCGGCGTCTTCGACATCGACAAGAAGGCCGGCGGCATGACTTTGATCGAACTCGCGCCCGGCGTGACTCTCGACGAGATCACCAAGAAAACTCAGGCGAGCTTCAAGGTCGATCCGAAAGTGAAGCATTAGCGCGCGCGACACGCGACCCGTCGGACGGCCAGCAGAGTTCGGCACCCATCACGCAAGGAATGAACCCGTCCATGGACATGCAACGTAACGCCTTCAAGCACGCGCTTAAGGCCGGCAAGCTTCAGATCGGCCTCTGGTGCAGCCTATGCAGCAATATCGCCGTCGAGATATTGTCCGATTCCGGATTCGACTGGCTGGTGCTCGACACCGAGCATTCGCCCAACGAAGTCCCCGATCTCGTCTCGCAGTTGCAGGCGGCCCAGCGCGGCACGGCGACACCAATGGTGCGCCCGGCCTGGAACGATGCCGTGCTGGTCAAGCGCATTCTCGACATCGGCGGCATGTCGCTGTTGTTTCCCTATGTGCAGAACCCGGAGGAGGCCAAGCGCGCCGTCGCCGCGACCCGCTATCCGCCGGAAGGCGTCCGCGGCGTGACGGTGGTCGGGCGGGCCGCCCGCTACGGCCGCGTGCAGGGTTATCTCGGCAAGGCCGCGGAGGAAATCTGCGTCATTGTGCAGGTCGAAACCGGCAGCGCCCTCAAGCAGATCGAAGCCATCGCGAAGGTGGATGGCATCGATGGGGTGTTCATCGGCCCGTCGGATCTCGCCGCCTCGCTCGGTCATCTCGGCAATCCCCAACATGCCGAGGTGCAGACGGCGATGAAGGACGCGGTCAACCGCCTCAAGGCAATCGGCAAGCCGGCCGGCATCCTCACCGGCAACGAGGAGGAAGTCCGCCGCTATATCGACTGGGGCTATCAGTTCGTCGCCGTGGGAGCCGATGTCGCCGTACTCGCCAAGAATGCCGACGCGCTGGCCAAGAAATTCAAGGCCTGATAGCCAAAACGGCCGCGAATCAGATACGAATCAGGGGCGCTCGCCACGGGCTCCCCAAATGCCGGCCAGATATGTCGGACCACGCTTCGAGAACGTCGCGCCGCGATGGCGCGATCTGGCGGAACGGCGCCTTGCCTATTATGCCGAACTTCATCGCAGCGGCCGCTGGCGCCACTATTACACCGAGGAGCGGTTTCTCTTGCGCATGCGCGATGTGATCCGGGCGGTGCGCCTGTGGCGCGAGCTCGCCGGCGCGGGCAAGCCGCCCCAGCCCGCCACCGACGACGACATACGCACGGCGGCGTGAAGTCCGTCTTCCCGCGCGAGGTCTTAAGTGGGATTTCAGGGCAGGAATCGCGAATTTCGTGATTTTACCTTGGGTCCCCGCTTTCGCGGGGACGAGTGGAAGGTTATGTGCATTCGGCGCGAGAGTTATCGTCCCCCCAATCGCCGAGCACCCACATCCCATGAGCAGCGCACTTTTTTCGCCCATCACGCTGGCAGGCCTTGAGCTTGCCAACCGCATCGTCGTCGCCCCCATGTGCCAGTATTCCGCCCACGACGGTTCGGCCACCGACTGGCACATGATGCATCTGGGCATGCTGGCCAATTCCGGCGCCGGTCTCGTGATCGTCGAGGCCACCCATGTCGAACGCCACGGCCGCATCACCCATGGCTGCATGGGGCTTTATTCGGACGATAACGAAGCAGCGCTTGGCCACGTCATCCGACAGGTGCGCCGGCTTGGCACAGCGAAATTCGGCGTCCAACTCGCCCATGCCGGGCGCAAGGCCTCTTCGCAGAAGCCATGGGAAGGTGCCCAGGCGCTGCAACCGGGGCAAGACCCGTGGCCGACGTTCGGTCCCTCGCCGCTGCCGTGGGGCGAAGGCTGGCATGTGCCGCGCGAGGCAACCGAAGCGGACCTCACGCGCGTGCGTGATGCCTTCGTCGCCTCCGCCAAGCGCGCGCTGCGCATCGGTTTTGACGAAATCGAGCTGCACATGGCGCACGGCTATCTGATGCACAGTTTCATGTCGCCGTTTTCCAACAAGCGCACCGACCAGTATGGCGGCTCGTTCGAGAACCGCATACGTTTTCCGCTGTCGGTGACGCGCGCGGTGCGCGCCGTCGTGCCGAAACATGTGCCCCTCGGTGCGCGCATCTCGGCCGTCGATTGGCGCGAGGGTGGTCTTAACGCCGACGATGCCGTTGCCATCGCCAAGGCGTTGAAAGGCGAAGGCATCGACTTCGTCGATATCTCGTCGGGCGGCGCCTTGGCCGATATCCGAACGCCGTCCGACCTCGGTTACAACGTGCCGATCGCCATGCGCGTCAAGAAGGAGGCGGACATCGCCACCCGCGTCGTTGGCATGATCCTTAAGCCCGAACAGGCCGAGGCGATTATCGCCAAGGGCGAGGCCGACACGGTGTCGATGGCGCGCGCCTTCCTCGACGATCCGCACTGGGGCTGGCATGCCGCCAAGGCCCTTGGCGCGGAGATCGAGCGTCCGCTGCAATATCTGCGCGTTGGGCCGAAGCTGTGGGCCCCGGCGGCGCAGGCATGAGCAACTCCGTCATTCCGGGGCTGAAGTGCCGCCCCCGAATGACGGGGAAATAATGACAAATCTCGTCTTCCTCGCGGTCCTGCTCGCAGCCCTTTGCCATGCCAGCTGGAACGCGCTGGTCAAAGTGGGTCTCGATCCGCTCTCGACGACGACGCTTATTTGCATCGGTTCCGGTCTCGTAAGTTTGGTCGCGTTGCCTTTCGTGAGTGAGCCGGCCATCGCCTCATGGCCGTGGCTTTCGGCGTCCATTGTCATTCATTTGTTTTATTTCGCCGCGCTGATCGAAAGCTACCGCACCGGCGACCTCGGTCAGGTCTATCCGTTGGCGCGGGGCGCGGCGCCCTTGATGACCGCCACGGCGACGACATTCATCGTCGGCGAAAAGCTTAGCCTCATCGGCTGGGCCGGCATTGTCGTCTTGGTCGTCGGGGTCATCCTGCTGTCGGCGCGTGGCGGCCGCGATCTCGTGCGCTTCGACCGCCGCGCCGTCGGCTTCGCGCTGCTCACAGCGCTCACCATTTGTGCCTATTCCGTCCTGGACGGCATTGGTGCGCGGCTCTCGCTAAACTCGCTCTCGTATGTGCTCTGGCTGCTGGTCGGCAACGCCTTCCTGCTCACGCCTTACGCGCTCTACCGTGATGGCCGCGATGTAATCCCCGTCATGCGGCACTATTGGCGGCGCGGCGCGGTCGGCGGCGCGTTGCAGGTGGTTTCGTATGGCACGGTTCTGTGGGCGATGACGCTGGCGCCCATCGCCATCGTCGCCACCTTGCGAGAGACTAGCGTGTTGTTCGGTGCGGCAATCGCGGTGGTGGTGCTGAAGGAGCCATTGCGCGCGGTGCGCATCGGCGCGGCGCTATTGATCGTCTGTGGATTGATCCTGATCCGCCTGCAATAAATCTAAGGCGTCACCGGTTTGCCCGCCGGCTCTCCCGGCGTCATCAGCCGGGTCTCCTTCAATTCGCCGGCCGCCTCCAGGATCGGGTAGGCCACCGACACGACATGGCCGTGGATGCGTTTGAGGTCGCGGATGATGTCGAGATGGATCGATGAGGTCTCGATCGATTCCGCGCGGCCCTCGCGCAGGCGGGCGAAATGGCTGTCGGAAGCCTTGCTCTCGGCCGAACGCATATTGGCCTTTTCCGAAAACAGCCGGCGCGCCAGCGCAAGATCGCGTGTGGCAAAGACATTGAAGGCAAGCTTCAGGCTGTCCATCATCTGGGCGTGGAAGGCGCGGATGTCCTCGATGCCGTCGGTGGAAAAGCTGTAGTTGTGGCGGATTTTCTTGGCCGCCAATTCCATCAGGTTCTTGTCGACGATGTCGCCGATGTGTTCCAGATTGGTGGTGAAGGTCAGAATCTCGATGTAACGGGCGCTTTCCTCCTCGCTCATCTCGGCTTTCGAAGCCTTCACCAGATAGAGCTTGATCGCCTCATGCAGGCTGTCGACCGCGTTGTCGGCGCGCTCCACGTCGCGCACCAGCTTGAGGTCGCTTCCCTCGATGGCGGCGCGCGCCTGATGTAGCATGTCCGCGACGCGGTCGCCCATGTTGAGCGTTTCGCGCATGGCGCAGGCGAGGGCTTCCGACGGCGTGTCGAGCACATTGGGGTCGAGATATTTCGGTTTGGTGGCGTCCTCGCGCTCGGGCCGGTCCGGCCAAAGTTTTGTGGTGAACTTGGCGTACAGCCCCGCAAGCGGCAGCAGTGCCAGCGCGGCGATCAGATTGAATGCCGTGTGGAAGTTCACCACCATGCGCGCCGGATTGCTCTCCAGCGTCGCGAGCAAATCGGCGCAAGGCCGCAGCAGGAACAAGAAGGGCAGCGCCACGCTGGCGCGCATCAGCATGTTGCCGATGGCGACACGGCGGCCGGCGGGCGCGGCATGGGCGAGACCGGTCAACGGCGCGATGGCCCCGCCGACATTGGCGCCGAGGACGAGTGCGAGCGCGAGCGGCACCGGGATCGCATGCGCCCCGGCAAATGCCATGACCAGCAGCACCATGGACAGGCTCGAATGCATCAGCCAGGTGATCAACGTTCCGGCGAGGAACGCCATGATCGGGTCGCCGGCCATTCCCGACAGAAATGTTTTGAATTCGGCGGAATCGCGCAATGGCTCCGCCGCCGCGCTGAGATGAGACAGCGACAGCAGCATCAGGCCGAGCCCGATGGCGATGCGTGCCGCCGCACGGATGCGGTCTGTTTCGGTTGCCATGAAGGTGAACACGCCAAGCGCCAACATGCCGGTCCACAGCCACGTCACGTCGAACGAGAGCACCTGCGCTACCAGCGTGGTGCCGACATTGGCGCCCAGCATCATGACAAGCGCAATCGAGAGCGCGATCAGTCCGCGCGCGGTGAAGGATGCGAGCAGGAGTGCAGTTGCCGTCGAGCTTTGCAAAATGCCGGTGAGACCCAAGCCCGCAAAGAACGCGCTCGCAGGCCCGCGCACATAATGCGCCAGCACATGACGGAGTGTCGCGCCGAAAGCGCGCGTGATGCCGGTCTGCACCATGCGCACGCCCCACAGCAGCAGGGCGACGGCGCCGAGGAACGAGATGACAATTTGGGTCCCGGTCAAATCCCTCTCCGCGCGTCGCGGCGATTCGTTCGCGGCGGCGCATGTCACAAAACTGTCATATGCTCCCGGACAGCCTTGGATGCAATGGATTTATCGGGGGAATTTTGAATATTCGACTGGGTCGGCTGTGTAGCCATATTGCCGCGCGAGCCGCAGCGGGTCGGCGCCAAGGAAATATGCGATGCGCAACTTCCACATCAACAGGATCGTGCGCAGCACGCCGTGCTCCCGCCACCGACGCGCCGAGGTCGTCGCGGGGGCACGCAGGCAGAGCGGACGGCTCACGCGCTTGAGCCGCACCGAGATCGCCACGTCCTCCATCAGCGGAATGTCCGGAAAGCCACCGATGTGGTCAAAGGTGGCGCGGGTCACGAACAGGGCCTGGTCGCCAGTGACGATGCCGGTCAGCTGCGATCGCGCGTTCATCAGGGCAGCGACGATGCGCAGCAAGCCGCCGCCGTCGAAACGTACGTCGAAGCGTCCCCATATGCGACTGGAGCGTGCAAGGCCGTCCAGCACGCTCATGTCGGCATTCTCGGGCAATTGCGTATCGGCGTGCAGGAACAACAGCACATCGCCTGTGGCCGCAGCAGCTCCCGCATTCATCTGCAACGCGCGGCCGCGTTGGGCGACGATCACCCGGTCGGCGAGCGGCCGGGCGAGCGCCGCCGTTTGATCGCTGCTGCCGCCATCCACGACGATGACCTCGGCGCCACGCGCGTGAAACGGCGAAAGCCGGCGCAACGCGGCTTCAATGCTCGCTGCCTCGTCAAGCACCGGCATGACGATGGACAGGGTCATCGGGCCGCTGCCTGTGACAGCGCGTAATCCGGCCCATCGACAATGCGCCGATAATAGGAGACGTGCGCCGGTGAGCCCTCCGGCCAGCATGGGAGGAAGCGGTCGAGGAAGGCATCGGTGTCGTAGTCAACTGCGATGGCGTCGATATGGATGCCATCGCGCCGCAGCCCATAACGCGCCGGGTGCGGCGAGGGCGTCGTCGCGATGCGGGAAACGATACCGAAGCGGGTCCCGGAAAAGTTCGGCATGCCCGCGGCGCCATTATTGATGACCGTCAAGCGTCCGGCGGGTAGCGCAAAGTCACGCAGCGCCGCGAGGCAGGTATGTGTGCAGGCGAAAAGGTCGATCGCCGACGAGGCCCGCACATCGTTGAGCCAGCCCTTGCGATTTTCACTGTCGAGCGCTTCGCTCGCGAAGCGCCAACCGGCGAGCGACGTAGCATCACCGTGCACAATGCCGACGCGCAATGTGCCCACGCGTGCCACTTGGTACATCGGCAGCGCGCGCAGGCGGGCGCGCGATACCACTGAGGTCGCCGCCGCTAGGCGGACAAGGATATCGTTTGAGCGCCGGACGATTTCTTCGTCGACTGTGTCGGGATAGGCGCAGCCGCAACCGGCCCCAATGTCGCTATCGCGCGCAATTTCGCTCTCGACATTGCCGCGCAGCGCACGATAGGGCGCTATGCCTTGTTCGATGGCCGAAAACCAGTCGGGCTCGCAGTCGAACCAGTGAAAATCGCCGTTGAATACGACCTGTGGCGCTGCGGGCTCGGCCGCCGCCAGCTTTTCGATTGCCGCAAGCGCCGCCAGATTGCCGTAAAGGCCGCCCGCCACATAAAGCGTCTCGGCCGAAAAATCCGGTTCGCGCGCCAGCGCGGCCGGCGCATAGGTGTAGTCGACCGGACACGAGCGTCCGGGCCGCAGCAATTCGGCCAAACGGGGCGCGTTCATTCCGCCGCCTCATTGAGGGCGCCGCCGCAGCTTGAGCCCTGGCCAGCGGTGCAGCCGTAGCAATGACCTGCGACGCGAATGTGATGTCCGGTCATGTCCGCGTCGAGCAGGTCTGACAGTTGCACGCGATCGCGCGTTGCGCTCGTCAGCGGCAGGTCGAGCATCTGGTTGAAATCGCAGTCATAGACAAAGCCGCGCCAGTCCACCGAAATCAGATTGCGGCACATGACGCCGTCGAGATTGGCGTCGAGATGGGCGTCCTGCAGCAGTTGCAGATAGCTGTCGAATTCGCAATTGGTGACCAGCGCCGAGCCGAAGCGCTGGATCGGCATGTTGGCCAGCACATGAAGCTTGTTGAACGTGATGCCGTAGTCGTTGCCGAGCACGCGCTTGTAATCGGCTTCGAGCGCGGCTTGCGCGGGCGGCAGAGCGGGGCCTTGCGGGTTGTAAACGAGGTTGAGCACGAGGCGCGGGTCACGGCCGTAGCCCAGCGCGTTGAGTGTTTTCAGGCCGCGGATCGAGCCGTCGAACACACCCTTGCCGCGCTGCCGCTCGACATTGTCCTGCAAATAGCAGGGCATCGACGCCACCACTTCGACGGCGTGATGCGCGAGGAATTCGGCAAGGTCCTGCTGCCCCGGCTGCTCCAGGATCGTGAGATTGCAGCGATCCATCACCCGGGCGCCGAGCTTGCGTGCCTCGCGCACCAATCGTCGAAAATGCGGATTGAGTTCGGGCGCGCCGCCGGTGATGTCGAGCGTCGCGATCTTTTTGCGCTGGATGAAATCGAGCACCGCATCGGCGATATCGCCGGACATCTCCTCTGTGCGGTTAGGCCCGGCGTTGACATGGCAGTGGAAGCATTGCTGGTTGCAGCGATAGCCGACATTGATCTGCAGAGTGTCGAGCTTGCCCCGCGCGATGGCGGGAAAAGCGATCCGGTCGAGCAAAGGAAGCATGTCGCGCATGAGAGTTCCTCGACGATGAGGGCCACGTTGGCACGATCGGCCCGCGTGCGTAAGTCCGCAGCGAGCAACAATGAGACAAATTGGCGTGAAGAAATATTTGTACGGTGCGTATCAGCGCGCCAATGCGGCGACGGCCGGCGATTCGACGCCGATGCGGCCGTAGCCCGGCAGCTTGACGCCAGGATGGCGCAGATCGAACCCGGCCACCAGGCCGAGCAGATCGACCTCGAACCCCTCGACCCAGCCAAGCTTGATGGCTGCCAGGCCGAACACGTTGAGCTCGACGCCGGTCCGGCTGTCGGTGAAGCCCGCATAGAGCCCGCGCCGGTAGTCGCGACCCACCGCGTTGGACGGCAGCGCGACGGCGAGTTCCGGCACCGCGCGCAGGATCGCCGCCGTGAAGCTGTTGCTGTTCGGCCCCGGCCAAACGCGATAGTCGCCGGCATGCGCGTAATGATAGTCGCGCACCGCCGCTTCGATTTTCGGGATCAGCGCTTCGGCCTGCGTACCGGATACGTCGGCAATCGCCACCGGCCGGTTGCCATACCATCGCCCGTCCGGCGGCCAATTGTTGGTGCGTACCGGATTGCCCCAGCCGACCACGTCGTAGCGCGTCCAGTCGCGCGCGCCCGCGTGTTTGAGCACGACCCAGCTATGCACGGCGAACACGCCCTTCCAGGCGCCGGCCTTGCCGGTGAAAAAGATGACGCGCGCCGGTTGGTCATCGCGCGCGGCGGGCAGCAGGCCGGTGCTCGACCAATCGGCGTCGCGATAGGAGCGCGGATCGTTGCCGGCCGCAAAGAACATGGCCCGCGCGACGATCGGGACGAGGAAGATGATGAAGATCAAAAGCATGATGAGATTACGGCGCGAGAGGTTAATGGCCGGCATGCCGGTGGGGTTAATGCGGCTTTCGGTCCGAAACATGGCGGGCGGCGGTCGCGGCCAGCAAGGCGCTCCCGGCTCGCGCGAGATCATCAAGTTTGAGCATGCGGTGTTTTGACCGCCGACGCGGCCAACGCGCAACCGCCGGGATATGCACGAAGGCGGCAAGCCGCGGACCCGCCGGCCGGCGCGCGGCTTCGGCCGCCCGCCAGCAGAGATAGTTGCACAAATAACGCCCGGCATCGCGCGAGAGTGTCGCCGGTACATGCGCGCCACGCAACGTAGCGAGCAGACGTCGCGCGGGCGCCGGCATTGTCATCTCCGCCGGCCCGCCCGGCAGGATTTGTCCGCCGCGCGGCGCGCCGCCGCCAACGTCAGGGCTATGCGCCAAGGCGTTGCGCGCCCGCGTCTCGATGCAGAGTGTCTTTCTTCCTGCCGCCAGCCCGAACATCAGCAGCACATCGGGCCGATGTTGGGCAATCAGCCCGGGCAGCTCGCGATCGACCGCGGCGTAGCTGGTCGGGAACACATGCGCGACGATTGTCGCCTCGGCCAGCGCCGGCCTGCGCTGTTTGGCGAGGCGGGCGACCAAAGACACGGTCGGATTGAAGGGGGCGCCCGGGAATGGCCCGAAGCCGGTGATGAGAATGGAGAACGCCATCTATACGCCGAGCAATCCCGCGATCTCTTCCACGGCAAGCGTCGGCGCCAGCTTTCCGGCGGCGACGGCGGCTTCCGCCTGGCGCAATTTTTCACGCACGGCCGGATCGCCACGCAGCCGCGAGGTGAGGCGCTCTTCCAGCATGGTCCACATCCATTTCACTTGCTGGTCGCGCCGTCGCGCCGACAATTCGCCGGAGCCGGACATCTTCTGATTATGGTCGAGCACAAGCCGCCACAACTCGTTGACGCCATCGCCGGTGAGCGCGGAATAAGTGACAACGGGCGGCGACCACGTCTCCGACTGGGCTTTCAGGATATTGAGCGCGGCACGGTAATCCGCCGCCGCCAGTTTGGCGCGCTGGATATTGTCGCCGTCGGCCTTGTTGACCGCAATCATGTCGGCCAGTTCGACGATGCCTTTTTTCAATCCCTGCAATTCGTCGCCGGCACCGGGCAGCATCAACACCAGGAAAAAATCTGTCATGTCGGCGACCGCGGTCTCCGATTGGCCGATGCCGACGGTTTCCACCATGACCACGTCATAGCCGGCGGCCTCGCACAGCAGCATGGTCTCGCGCGTTTTCGCCGCGACGCCGCCGAGCGTGCCGGAAGTGGGCGAGGGGCGCACAAACGCCGCATGATCGGACGCCAGCCGCGCCATGCGGGTCTTGTCGCCAAGGATCGAGCCGCCGGTGCGGCTCGAGGAGGGATCGACCGCCAGCACCGCAACCTTGTGGCCCTGTCCGGTCAAATGCGTGCCGAGCGCGTCGATGGTGGTGGACTTGCCGGCCCCGGGCGCGCCGGTGATGCCGAGCCGCACGGCGCTGCCGGTCGCCGGCAGCAATTCCTGCACCAGATGATGCGCCTTGGCGCGGTGATCGGCGCGCTTGCTCTCGACCAGCGTAATCGCCTTGGCCAATGTCGCGCGGTCGCCGGCGCGGATACCGGCGGCGAGGTCGGAAGCCTGGGGCGCGCGCAAAGCCATCATGCAGCCTTAAGTCGGGGCCTCCATAGAGGCTGGCCCGAAGTCCTTTTTCAAGTCAATTCAATAGCATGCGGGCTGACCGAACGGTCGATGAACTTTCCGGGCGCGCCAAGCGACGAATGACCTAATGCGCTATTCTAGACCCTGAAATTGGCGGCGGAGACCGTTCATGCGCAGCCTGAAGCTCCCGATCGCGCTCACGCTGTTCTCGATTGCAATGCCTGCAATCCCGGTCCAGGCCGCCGACCTGGTTTGGGAGGTCGAAAGTCCCTTTCGCTTCTTCAAGCAGACTACGTCTTACACGATGGTCGAACATGCCTTCGACACCGCGCGTGGCAACGCTTCATCGCCGCTGCCGACGGACATCGTCTGGCGAACCGAGCGCCGCCTGAACGATCCGGATTGCGAGAACGCGACCACGCCGACCACCTGCGGCGAGACCAAGCGCGCGCATTACGACCAGTCGCGGCTCGGCTGGGCGGCGCGAACGCTCGGCTCGGTCTGCTATGAGAACCTCGCCAATCCGCCGCATTATCCGACGCAATGCGTGCGGAAGTATTCATGGGGCAGCGCCAAGGAAGATTACGTGCTGCCCGAAGCGCACACGGTCACCATTGGTCTTTCGCCTGAAAAGCTCACGCAAGCGGGTTCCGGCGAATGTATGTGGAGCTGGAAGGCGCGCTCAGGCGCGGGCAAGCCGGAGACCCGCGGGCAGCTTTGCAAAAACAAGCTGACGATTGCGCGGGTTCCGTTCGCGCTCGATAGTGCGCGTTCCGGCATCGCGGTCAGCGTCAAGCTGCCCGACGGCAGCGAGATCAATGATCCCAATGTCGTTGTCGAGGACATGCTGGTGACGGCGCTGGGCGATTCATTCGCGTCGGGCGAAAGCAATCCGGATCATCCGGTCACTTTCAGCGCCACGCGCGAAATGCTCTACGATCCCTCGCAGTTGCGCGACGATGTGGCGACGAACGAAAAGACCAAGACCCAACAGAATTTCAACACTGCGAATTCGCAGCAGGCCGATCCGAAGGTGCTGCCGCGCCGATTGCTCGATGACGAACGGAAAGGCCTCATCTACAAGTTGACGTCACCCGAATTCGAAAAGGCCTTCGCGAAGGCCAATGCCCAATGGTTGAGTGCCGATTGCCATCGCTCGCAATACGGCTATCCGTTCCGGGTCGGCATGGAACTGACATTGGAAAACCGCCACCGCGCGGTCACGCTGTTGTCCTTTGCCTGTTCGGGTGCCGAAGTGACGGACGGCCTGTTCCTCCCGATGATGGCGCGCGAAGGCAAGCCCGGCACAGTGCGGGCTGAATTCGATCAGCTTAGCGACATCATCTGCCGCGGCGGAGCGGCCGCGCGCACGCTGCAGGCAAGCTACACGCTTCCCGTGTTCCAGACCGGGTCCACCGCAATTTCGCAGCGTAGCGTCACCGAGCATTGGTGTCCGCCGGAACGGCGCAAGCGGCCGATCGATCTTGTTTTATTGTCGATCGGCGGCAATGACGTGGGCTTTGGTGGGCTCGCGGCCTACGCGATGACGGAAAGCGCGGCCGATCTGGCGCCGGTTGCGGCGCTTGTCGGTCAGGAGATCAGGTTTGCGCCGTCAGTATCGCGTGTTTATCTCGGCGTGCTGGATCGCCGTCTGCAGGCCGTCAAGCAGGCGCTGCATGATGGTTTTGGCGTGGAGCCAGCCCGCGTCGTGCAGACGTCGTATGAGCCCATTCAATTCGATGAGACCGGCAATCTGTGCGGCTCGATGCCGACGCTCGGTATGGATGTGCAGCCCAAGCTCAAGCTCAACCGTGCGCGCATCGCCGAAACCGCGAGCTTCCTGCATGATTTCCAGACGCGCCTCGAATGCACTATTAGTGCCAAGAGCCACTTGGATTGCCCGCGCGGCCTTGCGACCGGCGCCGGCACCGGCTTCAGCCTCGTCACCGAGCATCTTGCGAAATTCGCCAAGCGCGGCATTTGCGCGCGCGATCCCAAGCGCGCGATTTCCGACGGCGTGATGATGGGCATGCCGCGCAAGTCACCAGTGACCGACGAATTCGAGCCGTATTCGCCGGCAGACGAATTGCCCTACGCCCACCGCTGGCGGTTGTTTCGTACGCCGAACGACGCGTTCCTCGCCGCCAATACGCATCGCGACGGCATCCTGCCGTTTGACATCATGCAGCCGGCTTATGCAGGGCCCTACAGCGGGGCGGTGCATCCGAGCGCGGAAGCACATGCTATGGTGGCCGATAGCGTGATGCTGCACGTGCGGCCGATCGTTGACCGGCATCTGAGCATCAAAATAAAACCAGTGAGCGAAACGCGTTCAGACTAGCGCCGATGCTTGGGCTTGCGTTTTTCGGGGCGCTGAGGGCCGTCCGACAGCCGGATCACGAGGCCGCCATCCGCATGGCGCTGCGCCGCCGTCGCACGCGCAAAGGCAATCAATTGCTCGCGGTTCTGGATGCGGCAGGCGGACGGTTCTTCCTTGGTTCCCTTGCTGCAATACGCAGCGCGCGTCGGCTCGTCGGCGTCGGCCTCATCGATAACAATGACCTGATAGACGCCGTCGGCCAACTTGTGCAGCAGCGCGTATTCGGTGATGCGCGGGTGCTTCGCCGGTACTTCCTGGATGATGTAGTCGCCGCCCTCGAATGTTTGAATCGAAAAGGCGCTAACCTCGCGCAATCCACCGCCGGCATGGACGTAAAGCGAACCGTTCCAGTCGAATTTCACCTGCTGCGGTTCGTTCGCGTAGCCCTTGTGCAGGCCATAGAGCTGAAGCTTCAGGTGTGCGCCGAACACGGCCTGCGAATCCGACAGGATCGGATCGGCGGAATCGATGCAGCCCGCCAGCGAGAATGCGAAGAGCGCGGCCACGGCGGCCCGGACAACCGGTTGCTTCACTCGGCGGCCTCTTTCCCGTGCCCCAAACGTGTGTTGAGTGTCTTGAGCAGCTTTTCGGCTGCCTCCGCGATCACGGTGCCGGGAGGGAAAATCGCCTCGCAGCCGGATTTCATCAGCGCGTCATAATCCTGCGGCGGCACCACGCCGCCGACGACGATCATGATGTCGTCGCGGCCCTGCGCGGCCAATTCCTTTTTAAGCTCCGGCACCAGCGTCAGATGCGCGGCGGCCAAAGACGATACGCCGAGAACATGCACGTCGTTTTCCACTGCCTGCCGGGCGGCTTCCGCAGGTGTCGCGAACAGCGGGCCGATGTCGACGTCGAAGCCCAGATCGGCGAAGGCCGAGGCGATGACTTTCTGCCCGCGGTCGTGGCCGTCCTGGCCGATCTTGGCGACCAGCAGACGCGGGCGGCGGCCCTCGGCCCCCTCGAAAGCCTCGACCGCTTCGCGCACCCGTTCGACCGCGCCGGTCATGCCCACCTCCCGCTTGTAAACGCCGGTGATGGCCTTGATCGAGGCCACGTGGCGTCCGTACACGTTTTCGAGCGCCGACGATATCTCTCCGACGGTGGCCTTGGCGCGCGCCGCGTCGATGGCCAGCGCCAGTAGATTGCCGTTGCCGCGATCGGCGGCGCGGGTGAGGGCCTCGAGCGCCTCTTTCAGCGCGGCCGGATCGCGCTCTGCCTTGAGCCGTTTCAGCTTGTCGAACTGCATGCGCATGACGGCGGAATTGTCTACCTTGAGCACGTCGATCGGCGCTTCGTCGGTTGGCTGGAATTTATTGACGCCGATGACCGATTGATGACCGGCATCGATGCGCGCTTGCGTCTTGGCGGCAGCTTCCTCGATGCGCAGCTTCGGGATACCGGCCTCGATGGCCTTGGCCATGCCGCCGAGGGTCTCGACCTCTTCGATATGGCCCCAGGATTTTTTCGCCAATTCGTACGTGAGCCGTTCGACGTAATATGAGCCGCCCCAGGGATCGACGATGCGCGTGGCGCCGGCTTCCTGCTGCAATACGATTTGCGTGTTTCGCGCGATGCGGGCGGAAAAGTCGGTCGGCAGCGCCAGCGCCTCGTCGAGCGCATTGGTGTGCAGCGACTGCGTGCCGCCCTGCGTCGCCGCCATGGCCTCGATACAGGTGCGGGTGACGTTGTTGAACACGTCTTGCGCGGTCAGCGACCAGCCCGAGGTCTGGCAATGGGTGCGCAGCGACAGCGCGCGCAGATCTTGCGGATTGAACTGCTGCATCAGCTTCGCCCACAGCAGCCGCGCGGCGCGGAGCTTGGCGATCTCCATGAAGTAGTTCATGCCGATGCCGAAGAAGAACGACAGCCGCGGCGCGAAGCGGTCGACGGCGAGGTTGGCGGCGAGCCCGGCACGCACATATTCGACGCCGTCGGCGAGCGTGTAGGCAAGCTCCAGGTCGGCGGTCGCGCCGGCCTCCTGCATGTGATAGCCGGAGATCGAGATCGAGTTGAACTTCGGCATGTGCGCCGAGGTGTAGGAGAAAATGTCGGAGATGATGCGCAGCGACGGCTTCGGCGGATAGATGTAGGTGTTGCGCACCATGAACTCTTTGAGGATGTCGTTCTGGATGGTGCCGGCGAGCTTCTCCGGCGCCACGCCCTGCTCCTCGGCGGCGACGATGTAGAGCGCCAGCACCGGCAGCACGGCGCCGTTCATGGTCATCGACACCGACATGCGGTCGAGTGGAATGCCGGCGAACAAGGTACGCATGTCGTAGATCGAGTCGATCGCCACTCCGGCCATGCCGACATCGCCGGACACTAGCGGATGATCGCTGTCGTAGCCGCGATGGGTGGCGAGATCGAAGGCGATCGACAGCCCCTTCTGCCCGGCAGCGAGATTGCGGCGGTAGAAGGCGTTGGAATCCTCGGCGCTGGAGAAACCGGCATATTGCCGGATGGTCCACGGCTGAGTGACGTACATGGTGGGGTAGGGCCCGCGCAGGTACGGCGCGATGCCGGGATAGCCGTCGATGTCGGGAAGGCCGGACAGGTCGTCGGCGCGGTAGAGCGGCTTTACCGCGATGCCCTCCGGCGTCTCCCAGGGCGTATTCGACACGTTGCTGGTACCGGCTTCGGCATCAGCAAATTCGATTTTTGAAAAATCAGGAATGATGCTCATGGGCTTCTCAGCGGTGGGATGGGCGCGAGCATTGCCTATGATCCGTCACCCTGAGGTGCGAGCACAGCGAGCCTCGAAGGGCGGCGGCCCCAGCGCCGGGGCCGTATCCTTCGAGGCTCGCGCTACGCGCGAGCACCTCAGGATGACGGAAAATAGTCGGCATTTACTAAGTCCGTGTGCAATGCCACTCCTGGGTCAAATCACAGACCTGATTTAGTCCTTTTCCAGAGCGGCCGCCAGTTCGCCATCAACTGGCAATCAGGCGCTGCGCCGCCTCAAGCGTCGCCAGCGCATCGCAGCCGGCGTGGATGAAAGTTCGTATGCCGGCATTGCGGTAGTTGGCTTCGCCCGCGCCCGGGGCGCCGACCAAATATATGTGCCGCGCGCCCGCAGCCCTCAGTTCCGACGCCGCCGTGGCGGCCTCGGCCTGATAAGTCCCGTCCGAGCCGCACAGGCACGTCAATGCGGCGCCGGCGGCTTTGAAATCTGCGGCAAGGCTGGGTGCGCTGCTATCGCGCTCCACGGCTTCGATACCACCAGCTTCGAAGAAATTCTTGGCAAAGCCCCCGCGAGCGGTGAATTCCGCGGCCGTGCCGAGCGTCGCCAGAAATATCTTGGGTCGCGCGCCGGTCTTGGCCAGGATCGCGTCGGCCGCATCGCGCAGCCGCTCGAACGGTTCGGCAAGCCGGATCCGCGGCAACGGCGCGCACCGTTGCGATGCCGCATCCTCAACCGCCGCAACCGGAGCAGGCTTGAGTACCGAGACCGGTACCTCGTGCAGGTTCGGAAACAGGCTCACGCCGGTCAGCGCATCGCGCGCATAGGCGACCGCAGACGTGCGCTGGTCGCGGATGGCAGCGACCGCTTTCTGAATCATGCCGCTTTCCAGCGCCGCCGCGGCGCCGCCGACACCTTCGATCTCTTGGAAGAAATGCCATGCGGCGTGACAAAGCTGCTCGGTCAGGTCTTCGATGGCGCCGGAGCCCGCCGCCGGATCGGCGACGCGGAACAGGTTCGACTCTTCCAGTAGCACCAACTGGGTGTTGCGTGCGATGCGGCGGGCGAACGTGTCCGGTAAGCCGAGCGCCGCGGTGTGCGGCAGCACGGCGATGCTGTCGGCGCCGCCGAGCGCCGCGGCGGCGACCGAGATCGTGGTGCGCAGCATGTTCACGTAAGGATCGCGCCGCGCCATCATCCGCCACGCGGTTTCGGCCGCGACCAGCGCCGGCTTCAGCGCCAAGCCGCAGGCGTGCTCGACCCGGCCCCACAGTTTCCGCATGGCGCGGAATTTCGCCATGGTAAGAAACTGGTCGGCGTCGGCGGCAAGGCGGAAATAGATCGCATCG
>DATATS010000232.1:0-5602 GCA_036268675.1 Pseudolabrys sp. | reverse complement strand
TGCGCCCTATGACGCGATTCTGCTGGAGGGCGCGACCGAAGTGGTGCCGTCCGCGCTTTGCCGGCAGCTCAAGGATGGCGGGCGGCTGGTCTGCGTTCTCGGTTCTGGCCCCGGGCCAAAGGCTATGCTTTACCGCCGCAGCGGCGAGGAGGTCGGCAGCCGGCCGATCTTCGATGCTACCGCGGCGTTGCTGCCAGGCTTCGCAAAGCCGCAGGTTTTCGCGTTCTAGCGCCGTTGGATGTTCGGGGCGTGACGGGAAATCCTCAGCTTGCGGCGTTTCTGTGGGCGGACAGCGCTGGGGGGTTTTAAGCCAGCGCCAGTACGCCTATGGTTGCTGGTTCCTTCGTGTTGCGCGGATAATGTCGCGCGTTGGTCGGTGGTCGGTGGAATGTCGCGTCGGGGTTGCAGGGGTTGGGGGAGTGCGCTGGCTGTCGGCGCGGTCGCATGCGTGGCTTTGCCCCTGGTGGGCGGGCAGGCGCTGGCCGAGACCATCGAGTCCGCCCTGATGAAGGCCTATCAAAACAATCCCTCGCTCAATTCGCAGCGCGCTTCGGTGCGCGCCACCGACGAAAACGTGCCGCAGGCGCTGTCCGGCTACCGCCCGAAGGTTACCGTCACCGCGAGCGGCGGTGAGCAGGATCTTCGCTCCACGACGGTTACCAATCCGGGGCGTGCGCCCGGCACACCACCGACCTATTTTACCCAGAGCGGCTACGATTCGCCGTTTGCCGCCAGCGCCTCGGTCACGCAGACGCTCTTCAACGGGTTTCAGACCGCCAACAGAACCCGTCAGGCCGAATCCCAGGTGCTGGCCGCGCGCGCGACCCTGCGGGTGACCGAGCAGACCGTGTTGCTCAATGCGGCGACCGCCTACATGAATTTGCTGCGCGACACCGCCATCCTCGATCTGCAACGGCGCAACGTCGAAGTGTTGCAGGAGCAATTGCGCCAGACGCGCGACCGCTTCAATGTCGGCGAAGTGACGCGCACCGACGTGGCGCAATCGGAATCGAGCCTTGCCTCCGGCCGCTCGCAGGTTCTGTTGGCCGAGTCCAACTACAAATCCTCGGCCGCGACATATCGCCAGGTGATCGGCACCGATCCGGGTACGCTCGCGCCCGGCGCGCCGGTCGATCGCTTTTCGCCGCACAATCTTACGGGCGCCGTGAGCGTCGGCACATCGTCAAATCCGGCGGTGGCGACGGCGCAATTCAACGTGGACGTGGCGCTCCAGCAGGTGAAGGTCGCGGAAGGCGCGCTTTATCCGACGTTGTCGGTGACCGGCAATTACACCAAGAACTTCGAGGTCGTCGGCAGCCTCAACACGCCGGAAAGTTCCAGCGCGTCGGTGTTCGGAAACTTGAGTGTGCCGATTTATCAGGGCGGGGCGGAATACTCGCTGATCCGTCAGGCCAAGGAAACGCTCGGGCAGCAGCGCATCAATCTCGACGTCGCGCGTGACCAGGTCCGCCAGAACGTCGTGCAGTCCTGGGGCCAGCTCGATTCGGCCAAGGCCAATATCGAGGCTACCCAGGCGCAGGTGCAGGCCTCGGAAATTGCGCTCAACGGCGTGCGCGAGGAGGCCCGCGTCGGGCAGCGCACCACGTTCGACGTGCTGACCGCGCAGCAGACGCTGGTCAATGCCCGGGTCTCGTTGGTCACCGCGCAGCGCGACCGGGTGGTGGCCTCCTATACGCTGCTGGCGGCGGTCGGCCGGCTGTCGCCCGAGGTGCTCGGCCTGCATGTGCCGGTCTACCACCCGCAGGTGCATTATGAGCAGGTGCGCGACAGCTGGGCGGGCGTGCGCACGCCCGACGGGCGCTGATCGGGCGGATTTCAATGCCCCGTCCACAGGTCGTTAGGCTTCCGTAAGCTTCCTCCTGACAAACTTGCATTGCACTGGCGTATAAAAGGGACTCAAGGCAACGATTCGCTTTGGCCCGGTGCGGGCGTACGTATTGCGCGTTTCGGGAGAGCAGGGATTGCGGTCGGGATTTCACGCATGAGCCAATCGGCGAAGGCGCAAGAACCGTCGATGGAGGAGATTCTCGCCTCCATCCGGCGCATCATTGCCGACGACGATGCCGCCAAGCCGGCCAAACCGGCTGAGCCGCCCGTGGTTACACCTGTGGCCAAGGTGCCGCCGCCGCCGCCGCCGCCGGCTCCACCACGCGCGGCGCCAGCGCCAACCGCCAACAAACAGGAAGACATCGACGCCATGCTGGCGGACCTCGATGCACCGCCGAAGGTTGCCGCCAAGCCCGCGCCGCCACCGGCGGCACCCGAAGTGCTCGATCTGACCGAGCAGATGGCGGCGCCGACCCCGCCGCCGGGACCCGCGCCGAGCTTCCGCACCATCGACGCTGCGTCCGACGTCGTGTTTACGGACCGGCCGCATGAAGCGCCCGCCGAACCCGCCGCGCGCACCATGGATGAAGCGCGCCGCCAGTTCGCGCAGAGTTCGGGCGGCGACCGCGCCTTGATCTCGGGCGCAACCATGGCCGCGGTCGACAATGCGTTCAATTCGCTTGCCCACACCGTGCTGGGAAACAACGCGCGCACGCTCGAAGATCTGGTCAAGGAAATGCTGCGTCCGATGCTCAAGGCGTGGCTCGATGACAATCTCCCGGGCCTGGTGGACCGCATCGTGCGCGCCGAAATCGAACGCGTCTCGCGCGGACGCTCTTAAGTCCGCAGCTTTAGCGCTCGCGCAAACCACAATCCGACCGCCAGCAGCAGAACGGCCGCCGCCAGAAACACGGGCGCTGCGGTGAAATGGTCGAACACGAAGCCGTTGGCGGCGACACCCACGGTCTGTCCGAGATAAAGCGCCGAAGAGAAGATCGCGACGGCCGTGCCGCGCGCTTGCGGCGTCATCTGGGTGGCGTTGGTTTGCAACGTATTGTGCAGCATGTAGAAGCCGAGCCCGATGGCGACGGTGGCGAGCGGGGCAATCCAGGCCGATGGCAGGAAGGCGAGCGTGACATAGGCCGCCGCCAGCAGCGCGCCACCGCCGGCGGCAAGGCCCGCCTGGCCGAAGCGGTTCACCATTTGCCGGACCGACAGGCTGTAGATCAGCCCGCCGACGGCGAACGCGCCCACCACCAGTCCGACCACGGCGAAGTTGAGATCGAAGCGCAGATGCAGGTCGGCGCCGACATAGGTGTAGGCGCCGAACATGGCGGCGCTTTCCACGAAGGCCATGGCGATGACCATGCGCGCCCAGCGCGAGCGCAGCACGGTCGCGTAATCGGCGACGAAGCCGCGGCCCGGTTGCGCGGTGGCGTGGCTTGGATGCGTGATCGGATTGCGCAGCAGTTGATAAAACAACCCGACGGTGGCGAGGCCGAGCAGCGTTGCGAGGATAAAGAACACGTTGCGCCAGCCGAAATAATCTCCGAGCACGCCGCCCGCTGCCTGGCCGAACAATTGGCCGAGGATCTGGCCCGACAGGAAGCGGCCGATCACCTGCTGGCGGCGGTCGTAGTCGACTACGTCGCCCATGAAGGCGAGCGCGAAAGGGATGATCCAGCCGGTGGCCAATCCGCTGCCAAGGCGCGCGGCGACCAAAGCGGGGAGGGAAGGCGCCAGCCCGCACAGCGCCACCATCACGGTCGCGGCGGCGGCGGCAAAAGCCACGCAGCGATATTTGCCGTAGCGGTCCCCGATCGGGCCGATCACCAATTGCACTGAGCCGTGCGCGAGCAGGTAGGCGGTGACCACAATGGAAGCCGCGCCGACGCTCACTTGTAGATCGGCGGCGATCTGCGGCAGCAGGCTGTCGGTCACGCGCACCATGGCCTGCGCGGCGAAGGCGGCGATGGCCAACAGGGTGATCGCGCTGGTGGCGCCGCCGCGCGGTGGGATATGGCTGTCCGGCAAAGTTGACTCTTGAGTATGCGGCGGGCTTTCTACCGCGCAATGTGACGCAAGACCAAACGGCAATGATCGACAAGACCTATCAACCCTCGGAGGTCGAGGGCCGCATCTACGAGACGTGGGAGAAGGCGGGAGCCTTCAAGGCCGGCGATCCCGCGCGCGCGGGCGCGCCCGCCTACTGTATCGTCATTCCGCCGCCCAACGTCACCGGCTCATTGCATATGGGCCATGCGCTCAACAACACGCTGCAGGATATCTTGTGCCGTTTCGAGCGCATGCGCGGCAAGGACGTGCTCTGGCAGCCGGGCACCGACCATGCCGGCATCGCGACACAAATGGTGGTCGAACGCCAACTCATGGAACGCCAGTTGCCCGGCCGCCGCGAGATGGGGCGCGAGGCGTTCCTCAAACGCGTGTGGGAATGGAAGGCGGAGTCGGGCGGCACCATCGTCAAGCAGTTGAAGCGCTTGGGCGCGTCCTGCGATTGGTCGCGCGAGCGTTTCACGATGGACGAGGGGCTGTCCAAGGCCGTCCTGAAAGTGTTCGTCGATCTCTACCGCGAGGGCTTGATCTACAAAGACAAGCGGCTGGTCAATTGGGATCCCAAGCTCCTGACCGCGATCTCCGATCTGGAAGTCGTGCAGGTCGAGCAGAGAGGCCACCTCTGGCACTTCCGCTATCCGTTAACCGACGATCCGGCGAAATACATCTGCATCGCAACGACGCGGCCCGAGACCATGCTGGGCGACGGCGCGGTTGCCGTGCATCCGGACGACGAGCGCTACAAGCATCTCATCGGCAAGCTCGTCACGCTGCCTTTGGCTAACCGCCTGATCCCGGTGATCGCCGACGAATATCCCGATCCGGAAAAAGGCTCAGGCGCGGTCAAAATCACGGCGGCGCACGATTTCAACGACTTCGACGTCTGGCAGCGCCACCGCGACAAGGACTATTTCAAGAAGCAACTCAACGGCGGCCTGATCAATCTCTTCACGCCCGAAGCAAAAATGAACGAGAACTGCCCGGAGCAATATCGCGGGCTCGACCGTTACGAAGCGCGCAAGCGCATCGTCGCCGATCTGGAAGCGCTCGGACTGGTCGACAAGATCGAGAACATCACGCACGCGGTGCCGCACGGCGACCGCTCGAACGTCGTGATCGAGCCGTATCTGACCGAGCAGTGGTACGTGAACGCGGCGGAACTGGCGAAGCCGGCCATCGCCGCGGTACGCGAGGGCAAGACCAAATTCGTGCCGCAGAACTGGGAGAACACCTATTTCAACTGGATGGACAACATCCAGCCCTGGTGCATCTCGCGCCAGCTTTGGTGGGGGCACCAGATTCCGGCGTGGTATGGGCCGGACGGCAAGGTGTTCGTCGCGCTGACCGGAGGGGAAGCACAGACCGAAGCGGACAAGCATTACGGCGAAGCGAGCCCGCTCACGCGCGACGAGGACGTGCTCGACACCTGGTTCTCATCAGCGTTGTGGCCGTTCTCGACGCTCGGCTGGCCGGACAAGACGAAGGAGCTTGCGCGCTTTTATCCGACCTCCACGCTAGTCACCGGATTCGACATCATCTTCTTCTGGGTCGCGCGCATGATGATGATGGGCCTTCATTTCATGAAGGAGATTCCGTTTCACGACGTTTATATCCACCGTCTGGTGCGCGACGCGACCGGCGCCAAGATGTCGAAGTCGAAGGGCAACGTGGTCGATCCGCT
>DATATS010000231.1:0-8238 GCA_036268675.1 Pseudolabrys sp. | reverse complement strand
CCAGTGGTGGGTAATAATGTTTGCCCACCAGGGTCGGCGCGGAGCAAGCCTCAAACGCCGCGCGCGGGACGCCGGAGAACCGGCGGACTTGCGGTTGAGTTGACTTCGACGAACCTCGGCGTCGCGAGGCGTCGAGGTCCGTGGGTCCTTCGGGACCCGGCGTTCCGCGCGCCCTCGTTTTTGGGGCAGGGACGGAGCAGACGACGGCGCACCCCGCGCCGGCCAAAGAATAGGGGCGATGACGCTTGTCTGCACGGCACCCCACGCAGGCCACCCTTGATCCTGCCCGCTTTCCCTGCCACATGCGCCCCATGAACAAGCCGCTGGCCGCATCCGATTCGATTGCCCAGACGCCGCTCGCGGCCGAGGTCGACCGCCGGCGCACGTTCGCGATCATCTCGCATCCGGATGCCGGCAAGACCACGCTCACCGAAAAGCTGCTGCTGTTCGGCGGCGCCATCAATCTTGCCGGCCAGGTCAAGGCCAAGCGCGACCGCCGCTCGACGCGCTCCGACTGGATGGCGATCGAGCGCGAGCGCGGAATTTCCGTGGTCACGTCGGTGATGACCTTCGATTACGAGGCCAAGGTCTTCAATCTGCTCGACACGCCGGGCCACGAGGACTTCTCGGAGGATACTTACCGCACGCTCACCGCAGTCGACTCGGCGGTCATGGTGATCGACGCCGCCAAGGGCATCGAGGCGCGCACGCGCAAGCTGTTCGAGGTTTGCCGCCTGCGCGATATTCCGATCGTCACCTTCATCAACAAGATGGATCGCGAAAGCCGCGATCCTTTTGAGTTGCTGGATGAGATCGAAAAGACCCTGGCGCTCGACACCGCGCCGATGACCTGGCCGATTGGGCGGGGCCGCGACTTCGCCGGCACCTACGATATTGACGGCGGTGAAATGCGGCTGATGAGCGATGACGGCAAGACCGTCGCGCGCCAGCCGCTCGATCTTGCGGCGCTGTCCTCGAGCAGGCCGGCGCTCGACGTGAAGGCGATCGCGGAGGAATTGGCGCTGGTCAAGGACGCTTGCCGCAAATTCGATTTCACGTCCTTCCGCGAAGGCCACCTCACGCCGGTGTTCTTCGGCTCGGCCTTGAAGAATTTCGGCGTCAAGGACCTGCTCGACGCGATTGCCTTGTTTGCGCCGCCGCCGCGCGCGCAAACCGCCAATGTGCGAACCGTCGACGCGCATGAAGCGGCCATGACCGCCTTCGTATTCAAGATCCAGGCGAACATGGACCCCAATCATCGCGACCGCATTGCCTTCGCACGCCTTTGCTCGGGCAGGCTGCGCCGCGGCATGAAGGCCAAGCTCGCGCGCACCGGCAAGCCGATCACGCTGGCGACGCCGCAGTTTTTCTTTGCGCAGGACCGCGCGCTCGCCGACGAAGCCTATGCCGGCGACGTGGTGGGGATTCCCAACCACGGCACGTTGCGCATCGGCGACACGCTTACCGAAAGCGAAGACATCTCGTTTCTCGGCGTGCCGAATTTCGCGCCGGAAATCCTGCGGCGCGTAAAGCTCGGCGATCCGATGAAAGCGAAGAAGCTGAAAGAAGCGCTCCAGCAAATGGCGGAGGAGGGCGTCGTGCAGGTGTTCCGCCCGCTTGACGGCGCGCCCGCGCTGGTCGGCGTAGTCGGGCCGTTGCAGCTAGACGTGCTCAAGGTGCGGCTTGCCGGAGAGTACGGGCTCGATATCGGCTTCGATATGCCGGAATTCCAGCTCGCGCGCTGGATCGCCGCCGACGACGACAAAAAGCTCGATGATTTCGTGCAAGCCAATTATTCAAGCGTTGCCGAAGATCTCGACGGCGACCGCGTGTTCATGGCACGCAACCAGTTCATCCTCGACTACACCAGCGAGCGCGCGCCCGGGCTTGTCTTCACGGACATCAAGGACGTGAAAAAGACCGCGCGCTGACCCTACCGGGCCTTGATGTTGGCCGCCCGGATCACCGCCGACCAGCGCACGAACTCGCCATTGATGCGGGCGCGGAAATCCTCCGGTGAGGAGCCGACCGGCGCCATCAGTTGCGTCGCGAGTTTTGCGCGAACCGCCGGTGTCTTGATGATGGCGACCACATCGTGATTGATCTTGTCGACCATCGCCTTGGGCGTGCCGCCCGGTGCGATCAGGCCCATCCAGGCGTCGGCTTCCACATCGATCCCGGACTCTTCCAGCGTGGGCACATCGGGAAGGAAGGTCGATCGCTTTGCGGTCGTCACCGCCAGCATCTTGACCTTGCCGGCCTTGGACTGCGCGTAAACCGACACCGCCGGCATGCAGGCCATCTGGGCGTCGCCGCGGATCACCGCAAGGATCGCCTCGGGCGAACTCTTGTAGGCAACGTGCACGATTTTCGTGCCGGATTTGAGCGCGACTGCTTCCATCGCGAGATGCGACAGCGAACCGGTTCCGATGGAAGCGAAGTTGTATTTACCGGGGTTCTTCTTGAGCAGCGCGACGAGCTCGGCGACCGAATTGACGTTGAGTGACGGATTGACGGCGATCGCGCTCGGCTGCGTGATGAGCTGCGTGACCGGCGCGATGTCCTTCTGCGGATCGTAGGGCAGGTTCTTGAACAACAGGCTGTTGATGGCGAGCGGTCCGCCGATGCTGATGCCGATGGTGGAGCCGTCGGGCGCGGCTTTGGCGACCACGTCGGTCCCGGTGTTGCCGCTGGCGCCGGGCTTGTTTTCAACGATAAAGGTGCTGTCGGGATATTGTTTGTCGAGCCCGTCCTTGATCATTCGCGCCACGGAATCGGGCGTCGAGCCGGTACCGAAGGGGACGACGATTTTCACTTGCTTGGGCGGCCAGCTTTGCGCCTGGCCCGGCGCCATTCCGAGCATCATGGCGGCGAGCAGCAGCAAAATCGGCAACGCAATGCGCTTGATCATTGGGAGTTTCCTCACGTTGTTTATTCGCGCATGATCTTGCATGCGCTAGGCGATGTCGCGCCCGAGATAGACGCCGTTGCTTTCCAGCGTTTCTTGTAATCTTTCGACCGGAATATCCACATTGTCGGTATTGCCCGCAAGCGAAAGATGCGCCGCGATGCCGGCCGCCTGGCCCATGACAAAACAAGGCCCGCTGACGCGCGCGGCGGATTGGCCCTCATGCGTCATGGATGCGCAGCGGCCCGCCACCAGCAGGTTGTCGAGACCGCGCGCCACCAGCATGCGATAGGGCAATTGGTTGAAACCGCGCGCGGCCGGAATATCCGGCCAGCGCCAGACCACGTCGCCGGCGACGTGGTTCTCGACCGGCCAGCCATTGACGCCGATGGTGTCCGCAAAATTGGCGCAGGAAAGGACGTCGTCGGCGGTGAGCTGGTAAAGCCCCGTCACGCGCCGCGTCTCGCGCACGCCGAGCTGCGGCGGAATGTCGACGACGTAGGAATCGCCAAAGCCCGGCGCCTCGCGGCGCAGGAATTCGAAAAAGGCGATGGCCTGGCGCCGGCCCTCGATCTCGCCTTGGCTGAGTTCACGCGCGTTGGTGCCGTCAACCGCGCGGCCGTCTTTGGTTTTTACCTGCGTGACATTCACGCGCCACTCATTGGAATGTTTTTGCGGGCGCACGACCGCGCCCTTGCGCGGAAAGGTTTCGCCGCGCTTTTCGGCGGCGTCCATCAGCGCAGGAACAGTGCGCCATGCTTCGCCGGCTACGCCAGCATTGACGCCATTCACGCGAAACATCATGGTCGGATAGAGCATGTGGCCGTCATCGTCGCCTTTTTCGAACTGCGCGCCAGCGAATGCTGCCATATCGCCGTCGCCCGAACAGTCGATGAAGACGCGCCCGAGAATGGCGCTGCGGCCCGATTTGCTTTCGATCAGCAGCGCCTTGATGCGTGTCGTGCCGTCCATCACGACGCCGGTAGCGAGCGCATGGAACAGAATATCCACATGGCATGACAGCAGCAGATCGTCGGCGGCGCACTTGTAGGCGGCGGTGTCATAAGCTTGCGCGAAAATCTTGCCGAGCACGAGATGCGGCTCATTCAATCCGCCAAGCCGCTTGATGCGCGCGAGCAGATCGTCGGCAACGCCATGCACCACCTGCTTGATCTCGCCATGCACGTTGGCGTGCAGCCCGCAGAAATTCGTCACGCCGGCGGCCGTCCCCATGCCGCCGAGAAAGCCATAGCGCTCGATCAGCAGCACCTTGCGGCCGTGCCGTCCGGCCGCCGCGGCGGCGGCAATTCCCGCCGGTCCGCCGCCCAGCACGACAACGTCATAGTCGCCCCAGACCGGGGTTTGGCGCTCCGGTTCGGTCAGATGGGATGGTGTTGCGGGCATCGTGGATGACCTTCGCGCGGCTATCTTGCATCGGACGCCGCTATCCTCTACTGCGGCGGTCGGCAAACGCAACAACGATAGCCGCCACATGCGGCGTCGGATTTCGGGTGTTCATTCCGTGTCAGTACAAGACGAGATCAGGCGGCTCACCGCTCCGGACATTCTCGCCCGCAAGGGCGGCGAACCGATCGTGTGCCTCACGTCGTATCACGCCCACACCGCGCGTATCATCGACAGGCATTGCGACGTCATTCTGGTCGGCGACTCGCTCGGCATGGTGATGCACGGGATGGAAACCACCGTGCCCGTCACGCTCGACATGATGATCCTGCAAGGGCGTGCGGTGATGCGCGGGTCGAAGCGCGCATTGGTGGTGGTGGACATGCCTTTTGGGAGTTACGAGGCCTCGAAAGAACAAGCCTTCATGAATGCCGTGCGCGTGCTCAAGGAAACCGGCTGCGGCGCCATCAAGCTCGAAGGCGGCAAGCGCATGGCGGAAACGGTCCGCTTCCTGGTCGAACGTGGTGTGCCGGTGATGGCGCATATCGGACTGACGCCGCAATCGATCAACGTGATCGGCTCGTTCCGAGCGCAGGGGCGCGAGGAGGCCGAGTGGTCGCGTTTCGAGGAAGACACGCTGGCGGTGGCGGAGGCCGGTGCGTTCTCCGTCGTGATCGAAGCGGTGGCCGAACCTCTGGCGCGAAAGCTCAGCGCGGCCGTGCGCATCCCGACCATCGGGATCGGCGCGAGCGTTGCCTGTGACGGTCAGATCCTGGTGCTGGAGGACATGCTGGGCCTGAGCCCGCGCGTGCCGAAATTCGTCAAGCGGTATGGCGACCTCGGCCCCGGCATTGAAAAGGCGGTGGCGGACTACGCCGCGGAGGTGCGCGCACGCAGCTTCCCGGCGCCGGGACACACCTATCCGATGAAAGGCCCAAAACGCTAGAAGTCCCTGAATCTTAACGATTGTCGGCCACAAGCTTTGCCTTGCGCCCGCCACATCGTTAGGTTACGCCGCCGTTTGGGTCGAGGGCCTGTGTTTCCGGGGAAATCTTCGTGGCCGATATCTTTAATGAAGTCGATGAGGAAGTCCGGCGCGAACGGCTGCAAAAGCTGTGGGAGCGCTACAGCATCTACCTCATCGCAATTGCCGTTCTGATCGTCGTCGGCATCGCCGCCTGGCGCGGTTACGAATATTGGCAGGCCAAAAAAGCCGCCGCCGCCGGAACCGCTTTTGAATCGGCGCTCACATTGAGCGAGAGCGGCAAACATGCGGAAGCGGAAGCTGCCTTCGCCAAGGTCGCGGCCGAAGCGCCGGCCGGATATCGCGCGCTGGCGCGGCTGCAGGCCGCAGCCGAGCTTTCGGTCGACAAGCCGGCCGACGCGGTGAAGGCTTACGATGCGCTTGCCGCCGACAGTTCGCTGGGACCGACTTTGCAAGACCTCGCTGCCTTGCGCGCCGCCATGCTGCTGGTCGACAAGACGCCGCTCGCCGAATTGACCCGGCGTCTTTCGCCGCTCGCCGCGCCCGACCGTACGTTCCGGCACAGCGCGCGCGAACTGCTGGCGCTGTCGGCCTGGCACAACCACGATTTCACCGCCGCCCGTCGTTATATCGATATGATCGCGACCGACGCCGATGCGCCGCCGGGCGCGCGGGCGCGCGCCGAGGTCCTCTCCGCGCTGATCGCCGGCAGCGGGAAGAGCTGAAGGTATAGTCATGCGCCGCTGGGACCGCATTGTTTTGCTGGCAGGGCTGGTCGCGCTCGCGCCGATACTCGCGGGCTGCGAGAACTTCGATGCGGACAAGCTCGACGTTTTCGGCTTCAACAAAAAGAAACCGTTGCCGGGCGAGCGCCATGCGCTGTTTCCAGACGGCGTGCCGGGTGTCACGCAGGGAATTCCGCCGGAATATCTGAAGGGCAATCAATCGGCGTCGGAAGTAGCCCAGCCCTCGACCGCGCTGCCGGGGCAAAATCCACCGCCGGTCCAGCCTGACAGCGCGGTTGCGGTCACCGAAAAGCCCAGCCGCACCGCGGCAGTCGGACCCGCCAACATCGTCCCCGAGACGGAGGCGGCGCCAAAGCCGGTGCAAAAGCCCAAACCGAAGCGCAAAGCCAAGGCGAAGCCGAAACCCAAGCCGAAATCGGAGCCGACGAGGGTTACGATCCAGCCGGCCGCCCAACGGCCGCAACAGGCATGGCCGGAGCCGGCGCAGCAGCAGCCCCCGCAGCAGCAATCGGCGCCGTGGCCCGGCCAGGCGACCGGCAATTCACCCTGGCCGGCGTCGCCGCCCGCCGCCAATTCCCAGTAGTCGCCTAGAGCAGGCGTACCGGGGTTGACCCGCGCGCCCATCTGGCAAACACATCCTTGCACTATTGACTGGATTGCCGGTTCGAGCCCGGCAACGACTTCGAATGAGCTTCACCATCGCCATTGTCGGCCGGCCCAATGTCGGCAAATCGACGCTGTTCAACCGGCTGGTTGGGCGCCGCCTCGCGCTGGTCGACGACACGCCGGGCGTCACGCGTGACCGCCGCGAAGGACAAGCGCGGCTCGGCGATCTCGAATTCACCGTGGTCGATACCGCGGGCCTGGAAGAATCCAGCCCCGACAGCCTCACCGGCCGCATGCGGGCGCAGACCGAAACCGCGATCGCTCAGGCCGACGCCGTCTTTTTCATGATCGATGCGCGCGTGGGTCCGACGCCCATCGATCGCGCCTTTGCCAACGTGGTGCACAAATCCGGCAAGCCCTGCGTGGTCATTGCCAACAAGATGGAAGGCACCGCGGGTGAGCCGGGCCGGCTTGAATCCTATGCGCTCGGCCTGGGCGAACCGATCCCGCTGTCGGCGGAGCATAACGAAGGCCTCGCTGACCTCTACGATGCCTTGCGGGCGGCTTTGCCCGAGCAGACTGCGCAGCAGGTCGAAGCGGCGCGCGCGCCGTCGGAGCCGCATCCCATTCGCGTCGCCATTGTCGGGCGTCCGAACGCCGGCAAGTCGACACTCGTGAACCGGCTGGTCGGCGAGGAGCGTTTGCTGACGGCGCCCGAAGCCGGCACCACCCGCGACGCCATCGCGGTCGATCTCGAGTGGCAGGGCCGGAAATTCCGCCTCTATGACACCGCCGGCATTCGCCGCCGCTCGCGCGTCGACGAAAAGCTTGAAAAGCTGTCGATTGCCGACGCTCTCAATGCCGTGCGCTTTGCCGAAGTCGTCGTCGTGTTGCTCGATGTGCAGAATGCTTTCGAGGAGCAGGACCAGCGCATCGCCGATCTGGTCGAGCAGGAAGGCCGCGCCATCGTGATCGCGGTCAACAAATGGGACCTCAAGGAGAACACCGCTGGCGCGATTTCCAAGCTGCGCGGACAGGCCGGCGAAAAGCTGCGCCAGTTACCGGGGGTGCAGCTGGTGGCGGTGTCCGGCCTCACGGGCGAAGGCCTCGACCGGCTGATGCAGGCGGCCGTCGATGCGTTCGAAGTCTGGAACAAACGCGTTCCGACGTCCGCGCTCAATCGCTGGTTCGAGCACGCGATCGAATCTCATCCGCCACCGGCGGTGTCGGGACGCAGGCTGCGGCTCAACTACATGACGCAGGCGAAAGCGCGGCCGCCGAGCTTCGTGCTGTTCTGCACGCGTGCGGACGCAGTGCCCGACGCCTATAAACGCTATCTGGTGAATTCGCTGCGCGAGGCTTTCGAGCTACCCGGCACGCCGATACGCCTGACGCTGCGCGAGAAGGACAATCCGTTCAAGGGGCGGGCGAGGAAGAAAAGGTAATCAGTTGCGCGCCTTCACCGGCCGCACACGCAACGCAATTGTCAGCGCCCCGGCGGCGGAGAGAACTGCGGCCGCTGCAAATCCGATCTGAAAACCCGACGCCAGCGAGCCGAGGCCCGCGGCAATCGCGACGCCGACAAGCTG
>DATATS010000230.1:0-12407 GCA_036268675.1 Pseudolabrys sp. | reverse complement strand
CGAGCGCATCGGCGAAGGCGAAGTCTCGCCCTATCTCGCGGGCGAAGCGCGCCAGGGCGACAGGTTTGAATTGCGCGGGCCGATCGGCGGCTATTTCGTCTGGACGGCAGCACTCGGCGGCCCGCTTTTCCTGGTGGCCGGCGGTTCCGGTGTGGTGCCGTTGATGGCGATGCTGCGCCATCGCCACGCGGCGCAAAGTCCGGCGCCAACAGTGTTGCTTTATTCGTCGCGCACGCAGGATGACATCATCTACCGCGCCGAACTCGACCGGATGGCCGCGCCGGGGCTGCGCATTGTGCATACGCTGACGCGGTCGCAGCCGGCGGGCTGGAGCGGCCTGTCGCGCCGTATCGACCGCGCCATGCTGGACAGCGTCGGCTTTGCGCCAGCGACACGTCCGCGCATTTTCATATGCGGCCCGACGCCGCTGGTGGAAGTCGCCGCGCGCAGCTTGCGCGACAGCGGTCACGAGCCACGCCTGATCAAGACCGAACGATTTGGACCAACGGGAAACTAAAGAGGGAAGCCATGAGCATCGATCGCCAGGGAGCCGTCCCGCTCGACGGCAATGCCGCCGGCGGCCTGCTGCGCGAATTGTTCGCGCTCGATCTGACGGCGGCGCAAATCACCTGCGGTGGATGCGGCGTTGCCGCCCAGATCGGCGGCGCGCGTCTGTATGGCGGCAGCATGGGTGCGATCCTGCGCTGCATCCATTGCAATACCGCGATGTTGCGGCTGTCGCACACGCCGGACGGCCTGCGTCTCGACATGCGCGGTGCGCGCGTGTTGTTCGTGGCGAGCGCGGGCTAAGGTTTGATGATCATCACATAGAGGTTCGCCAGCGGCAGCACGGTGGCGATGGTGCCCCATATCATCCAGCGGCGGTTGAGCTCCCAGTAGTGCTTCGGAATCTCGCCGCCCGCGGCGAAGCCGCGCGCCAGCTTGGACTGCGCGGTCTGCACCGGAAGCAAAACGGCCACCCAGACCACGCCCGAGGCCGCGAGCAGGCCCTGGCCCCACATCAGCCAACTCTGCCGCAGATCGAGGCCGCCAACAAAGACCATGCCGTAGGCTCCGATCACCAGCATCACGATGCCGCCCAACGTGAACACCCAGTCGGTGCGCGTGATCAGGCGCTGCGCGAAGGCAACGATGCGCGGGTCTTTCGTTTGATCGGCAAGCGCCTTCCACATCGCGGTGACGATGATATTGCCCAGGAACAACACGACGCCGAAGACGTGCACGATCTTGAATGCCGCGTAGGACATGATGCGACCAAGCCCCGTTGTTTTTTTGGACGATCCCTTAACGCGGCTCGTGTGAGCCCGTTCCGCGCCGTTTGCGCAGATTTAACAATTGAACTTTTGCAGTGTGGCCACGCGCGCGACCGCGCTCTAGAATAGGTGGATATTTTGGGGGAGGGTAGCCGTTATGATTCTCGGCCTGTCGACGCATGCTTTTACGGTCGTTCACGTCATCATCAGCCTGATCGGGATTGCCAGCGGATTGATCGTCGTCTTCGGCATGCTCGGCTCGCGCAGGCTCGGCAACTGGACCGCGCTGTTCCTGCTGACGACAATCCTGACCAGCGTCACGGGTTTTTTCTTTCCGATCCACGGCGTTACGCCGGCGCTGACGGTCGGCGTCATATCGCTTGTGATACTGGCGGTCGCACTGCTGGCGCGTTACGTCAAGCATCTCGTCGGCGCCTGGCGCTGGATCTGGGTGGTGACCGCTGTCGCCGCGCTCTGGTTCAATACGTTCGTTCTGGTCGTGCAGTCGTTTCTCAAGCTGCCGGCGCTGCACGCATTGGCGCCGAACGGCAACGAGCCGCCGTTCCTGATCGCGCAGGCCGCGGTGCTCATCGTTCTTGTCGTGCTTGGAGTGATCGCCGTACTTAAATTCCGCCCGGCGCCGGCGGCGCATTGATCGCGCGGGGGTAGGCCGCAAAAATGCGGAAGCCGCCGTCGCCGGCGGCTTCCATCAGATCAGCCCCCGTGTGGATTACTTGAGCTGGTCGGAAATGCTCTTGAACTTGGTGTTCAAGGTGGTGCCCAGCCCGTTTACGACGGCGATGATGGCGACCGAGATGCCGGCGGCGATCAGACCGTATTCGATGGCGGTGGCGCCTGATTCGTTCTTCAGGAACGCAGCGAACTTGTACATGTACTCTCTCCGCGGTGTGAACCGAGCGGGGACATTACGGGCGAGTAATGAATAAATGTTTTATCGGGTCTTTACGCGGCGATGGTAGCGAGACGCCCGTGTAAATTTGGCGGCTATAACTATAAAGTTCCTCGTTATGCGGCGATGGCCAGTGTGCGCCGGTTTGTAAGCCATTGATTTGTCGCGACGTCTCGCGGCAATGAATTCTTAACGCTACGACAAGGCTTTCCGCCGGGCTGCGTGAATCCCGGCGATGCGGCCGAACACCGCCCCGCGTAGCACCGATGTCGCGCCCGGATATGTGCCGTAATAAAGACCGACGGTCTCGCCCGCGGCGTAGAGCCCCGGGATGATCGCGCCGTCGGTGTCGATGACGCGCGCTTTGGTGTCGACCTTCAGCCCGCCGAAGGTGAAGCAGTTGCCGCAGATGATTGGGAAGGCGAGGAACGGCGCCTTATCGATGCGCCGCGCCCAATTCGATTTAACCGGTGCGTAACCATGCGCTGTCGCAAGCCCGTCGGTTTCGAGTGGCTTGAACGCGCCGGCCGGGCAGGCGGCATTGTAGGTTTCGACGGTCGCTGTGAATTGACGGGCATCGAGGCCGAGTTTGCCCGCGAGTTCCGCAAGCGTTGCGGCGGCGATGGGCGGCTGGTCGGAGCGCACTGAGCGCCTCCAGTTCGGCACATCGTCGATGCGGGAGTCGAGGATGCAGTATGCAATGCCATCCGGTTGCTCGAAAATCACCCGCGTGATCGCCTCGTAGGTGGCATCTACCGTCGCCGGCGCCTCGTCGACGAAGCGCACGCCGTTCTTGTTGACCAGAATGCCATAGTTGAACACCAGCACGACCGGTTCGGTCGCGCCCGAGCGCGGATCGAGCGGCTCGGCATGGAAACTGCCGTAGTCGCCGCATGGCGCGGCGCCGGCGGCGAGCGCCATGCGGATGCCTTCGCCCTTGTTGTAATAGCCGCCGCGCGCCACCGGCCGGATGTAGCGGGCGCGCGGCCCGAGATAATGCGTCAGCATTTCAGGGTTGCCCTCAAAGCCGCCGTTGGCCAGAACGAGGGAAGCCGCGTGCAACGCAATCGTTTTGTGATCCGCGCCCGTGCAGCGGACGCCGGTGACGGCGCCGTCGTCGCCCTGGATCAGCGCACGGGCGGTCGTCTGATAAGAGAATTGCCCACCGTTCTTCTCAAGCCAGCCGGCGAGCGCCTCGATCAAAGCGAGCCCGCCGCCGATCGGCGCCATGCGCGGCTGGCAGGCGGTTATGAAATAGGTCGGCAGGAAATCGAATTTGACACCAAAGCTTTTGAGCCAGCCGACTGTCGGCCCGACCGCTTGCGCGAAGGTCGCGATCACCTCGGGATCGGTGAAGCCGAGGGTTTTGACGATTGCCGGCCAGTTTTCCCAATCGCGCGCGGTCTCCGCGACCAGCTCGGGATCGAGATAATGCCCGGCGTTGCGAGCGAAATGGCTCTCGAAATCGTCGGAGACTTCCGTCTCGCTCTTCATGCGAAGCAGGGCTTCGGTCCAGCGCGTATTGCCGCCGCGCTCTTCCTTGACCGAGCGCTCGATGATGGCGACGCGCGCGCCCGCCTGCACCGCGGCCGCCGCCGCCGACAGGCCGGCGATGCCGCAACCGACGACGACGATGTCGAAACCCGTTGCGTTGGCGTTCATGCCGAGGTCCATCCCGCTCGACCGCGATTATGGCAGCTTGGCGCGTGCATTGGCAAAAGGCCGCGATGAGCGGCGAGGCCGCTGCCTAGAACGGGATCGATGCGCGCGTGCGGATTGCCCAGGTGGTGAATTTGCCGCCGCCCAGACCGCCGACCTCGCCGCCAAGCGTGAACTGGGCCGCGTTTCTTGCAGTTAGTGAAATGCCCGACACAACGCGGGCGGCCGCGCCCCCAATCGCGGGCGTAGCCTCGGGTGTCGTGTCCGCGTTGTCCTTGGTGAAGTAATAATCCGCATAAAGTCCGACATAGGGTGCGATTGTCGTCAAATTTGACGTTTGCAAACGATAGCTCAGTTTTGCGCCGGCGCTGGCGCGCCCGGTCTCGAAATTCCGGTCGCGCTGGGCGGTGCCGAGGCTGTCGACATAGGACGATTCATTTTCCCATAGCGCATAAACACGCGCCGACGGCTCGAACTCCCAGGCTTGCGTCATCCGGTAAGTTCCGGCGAGACCAGCGGTGACGAGCGTCCGGTGGCCGGGAATTGACGCGCTCGCCGTGCCCGCCGTGGCCTGGTAGTTGACGAGTGAATAGGCGATGCCGAGATCGAACCGCACGCCTGGCAGGAAGCGCCATCCGAGATAGCTGCCGAACGTCCAGCCGTCGCCGTGCAGGTGGCCGTCGAGGCTGTTCGAATTGTAATTGAAAGCCTCATAGCCGCCGAGAAGTCCGAGAAGAAAATCCGGCGTCATTCTATATGTGAGGCCCGAGAGCGTATTGATTTGCCGGCCGCGCACGTCGCTGCTCGACGCATTGGTGTTCCACTCGGTCCCGCGTGCGTCGGTCCAGAGCAGCCATTGCGGACGGTTGAATTCCTTGAGCGCCGCGAATGCGCCGGTCACACGATCGGTCGCATTTTGTTTGGTGCAAGAGGTCATGCGGATGCCCTGTGCGCTCGCGGTCAGCGGCGGACAGTTTTCGGCAAACCCCTCAGCGATGGCGGAGTCGATCGCACCTGAAATGGCCTGGCCGGAGATCTGCGCGGCAATCGGCGTTACCGCCACCTGCAGGGCGCGCAGTCTTGGACTGTCAGGCGGCACATCGACCGATTGGCTCAGCGCTGGAGACGTGGCCGCGCCGAAGTTTGCGTCTCCTCCATAGATTGCGGTGATCGAATGCGCGCCGGCGGCAAGCGACGAAACCGTCAGCGCGGCCGAGTTTCCCGAGAGCGCGATGGTGCCGAGCGTGGCGCCGGCGTCCTTGAACGTGACGCTGCCGGTCGGCACCCCGCCGGTCGTGCTGATCGTTGCCGTAAAAGTGACGGCTTGCCCCGGCGTGCTTGGATTGGCCGACGAGGCCAGTGCGACCGAGGCCGAGTTCTGGCCAATCGATTGCGTCAGTGGTGCTGAAGTGCTGGGAGCGAAATTGCCGTCGCCGCCGTAGACGGCGGTGATCGAATGAGACCCGGCACCAAGCGCGCTGGTCGAGAGGGCCGCTTGACCGGCACCGTTGAGAGTGCCGGTTCCGAGCGTCGTCGCGCCGTCCTTGAATGTCACGGTGCCGGTCGGCGTTGTGCCGCTGCCGCTCACGGTCGCGGTGAAAGTGACCGGCGCGCCGTAGGCGCTGGGGTTGGCCGAAGGCGTAAGGCTCGTCGAGCTCGTATTCTGCCCAACCGACTGTGTCAGCGGGGATGAGGTGCTGGCCGCGAACGTGCTGTCGCCGCTGTAGACCGCCGTTATGGAATGGCCGCCGGCGGCGAGTGCTGCCGTCGAAAATGCCGCTTGGCCGCCGCCGTCGAGCGTTCCGCTGCCGAGCGTCGTGGCGCCGTCCTTGAATGTGACGGTGCCGGTCGGCGTGCTGCCGGAGCCGCTGACGGTCGCGGTGAAGGTGACCGATTGACCGAACGCGCTTGGGTTGACGGATGAAATGAGCGCCGTCGCGCTCGAACTGGCGTTGACGGCCTGCGTCAGCGACGTCGACGTGCTGCCGGTAAAGCTGGAATCGCCGCCGTATACCGCGGTGATGGTATGTGCGCCGAGCGACAGAGCGCTGGTCGCGTAGGTCGCGTGTCCGCTGCCATCGAGCGTGCCGGTGCCGAGCGTTGAGCCCCCGTCCTTGAATGTGACGGTGCCGGTCGGCGTGCCGCCCGTGCCTGCCACCGTTGCGGTGAAAGTGACCGACGCGCCCTGCGCGCTGGGATTGGCCGAAGATCCGACGGAGGTGGTGGTCGAGCTTTGATTGACCGCCTGAGTGAGCAGGTTCGACGTGCTGGAATTGTAGAGCGTATCGCCGCCATAGACGGCGGTGATGGAATGGCTGCCCGAGGCGAGCGCGCCGGTTGTGAACGTCGCCTGCCCGCTGGCGTTGATGTTGCCGGTGCCGAGCGTCGCCGCGCCGTCTTTGAACGTCACCGTCCCGGTCGGCACGATCACGAGACCGCTGACAGTCGCGGTAAAAGTGACCGATTGCCCGAGGTTGCTGGGATCGGCCGAGGAGATGACAGCGGTCGAACTCGTGCCCAGATTGACGGTTTGCGTCAATACGGGCGAGCTACCGGCCGAAAAATTGCTGTCGCCGCTGTAAACCGCGGTGATCGAGTGGTTGCCGGGCGTCAGCACGCTGGTGGCAAAGGTCGTCTGTCCGCTGCCATCGAGCGTGCCGGTGCCGAGCGTGATCGCGCCGTCATTGAAGGTGACGGTGCCTGTCGGCGTGCCGCCGGCGCTGGTAACGGCGGCGGTAAAGATCACCGACTGTTCCAGCGCGCTCGGGTTGGTCGATGACATCAGGCTTGTGCTGGTCGCATTGGCGACCACGGATTGGGTCAGCACTGTGGAGGTGCTGGAATTGTAGAGCGTGTTGCCGCCATAGGCGGCGGTGATGGAATGACTGCCGCTTGAAAGCGCGGCGGTCGAAAAAGTAGCGATGCCGCTGCCGTTCAGCGAGCCACTGCCGATGGTCGTTGCGCCGTCCTTGAATGTAACGGTGCCGGTCGGTGGGACGACCAGGCCGGTCACGGTTGCGCTGAACGTCACGAGCGTCCCGGACGCACTGGGGTTTTGCGAGGGCACGACCGTTGTCGTCGTCCCCAGAAGCGCAAAGGCCGGCGCCGGCAAGGCCAGCAGGACGGCGGCGCTGACAGCGCCGAAAGTCAGGCGCCGGCAAAACCTGCGATCGATTGCGATGAAGAATTTTACGAGTGACGCGAGACCATTTACCCGGTCCTGGAGCCCCATTCGCGTAACCTTGGGTTGTGGTTAACCTTTGGTATCCGCTTGGGTAGTAAAGACTCGTGGTTAACTAATGGTTGCCGTATGAAGAAATACACGTAATGAGAGAGTTGGCGGCTTCGCCGCCGGTTGGATGTCGCTGATGGCGGCGCGTTTCGGGCTGCCGCCAGTGGGGCGGGCGTCAGACGTCTTCCGGCTTATCGGACGTAACGTTGGCCCGCCGTTTCGCTCATGGGGTCACGCCCAGAGCCTTGAGTTCGCCGTTGGCGCCGTCCCATTCGATGAAGGTCCGCGGGCAGCCGGTGTACGCGGCTTTGAACAGACGCGCCGCGTCGTCCTTTTGGTTTTTACGCAGTGCCAGTTCGCCGCTGTAGAAGTTGGCTTCGCAAAGCTGGTCTCTCTTGGTGTTCGCATCCGCATTGTCGGCAGCGGCAAGGACGGCGGCCGGCGTCAACTGTCCGAGAAACATGCGCACCACTGGCGCCGGCCATACCGTCATGTCGAATTTCGCGACCTGCTGCGACAGCCGGCTCGGGACATTGTTGCGTTGCCCGATGATATCGAGCCATAGCGCGTGATAGGCGCTCTTGGGTTCGAGATCGCTCGCCTGATTGGCATCGGCCAGCGCTTTGGGCAGCGCGCCACTGAACAGATAAGCGATGCCGCGCGAGCGATAGGCCGCCCCGCTCCTCGGACTGACTGCAATTAATTCGCTGTAGTTGGCGATGACGTGCTCGGTGTCGCCCTTGACGGCGTAGGCGGTGCCTCGGCGGTAATAGTATGAGGTCGACTTGGGGTCGAGCTTGATCGCCTCGTTGTAATCGGCGATGGCGCGGTCGTAGTCGTTTTTATCGAAGTAGGCAGCCGCCCGGTTGTTGCGGGCCGTGCTGTATTTGGGGTTGAGCCGGATTGCTTCGCTATAGTCGGCGATGGCGCGGTCGAGGTCTTTTTTCTCGCGGTAGGCGTTGCCGCGATCGACGAGGCGAGGCGCATTCGGCTCGATCTGGATCGCCGCGCTGTAGTCGGCAATCGAGTTGTCGTAGTCATGCTTCTGGTAGTGGGCGCTGCCGCGATTGCCGAGAGCGATCGTAAACTTCGGATCGAGCCGGATTGCCGCGTTGTAATCGGCAATGGCACGGTCGAAATCCTTCTTGCCGAAATACGCGTTGCCGCGGTTGATGTAGCGCTCCTTCGAGGGCTCGAGTCCAATCGCCCGATTGTAGTCGGCGAGGGCGCGGTCGTAATCGTGCTTGTCGTAGTAAGCGAGCCCGCGATTGCTCAGACGAATCGCGGTCGGCTCGATGTTTATGGCCACGGTACAATCGGCGATGGCGCGGTCGAGTTCGCCTTTGGCGCGCAAGTCGTCGCAGCGATTGTTGTAGGCCGCCGCATTCCTGGGGTCGAATTGGATTGCCAGAGTGAACTCGGCGATGGCGCGATCCCGATCGTTGCGGTTGGAATACACGATGCCGCGGCCGTTATAGGCAATAGCAAACCTTGGATCGAGCCGGATCGCGGTATTGTAGTCGGCCAGCGCGCGGTCGGCGTCGCCCTTCCTTCGATAGGCGTTGCCACGGCCGTTGTAGCTGGCGGGAAACTTGGGATCGATACGGATGGCCGAACCATAGTCGGCCAGCGCACGATCGAAGTCGTTCTTGTCGTAGTAGGCATTACCGCGATTATGGAAGGGGCTCGAATTTTTAGAATTAAGCTGGATCGACTGGCTGCAATCCGCGATTGCCAGATCGGGCTGTTTTTTCGTCACGTATAGCCCGCAGCGGTTTGAAAGCGCCGCCGCGCGGTTTTGCCTGCTTTCCCGCGAGTTGCTCAGAATTCGATTGCAAGCGGCGATGCCGGCGGAGGCATTCGCGGCGCTATCGACATCCTTGCACAGGTCCCATTCGTGGGTGCTCGCGGCGCGAACCGCACCTGCCGGCAACAGACCCGCGACGATGAGAAAAAGCAGCACCCGATAACGCATGGTCACCCCCCGGTACACCAAAAGCCGGCGTAACGTACCACGCTATCGGGGAGGTCAAAAGACAGCCGGCCCGCGATTTCAGGCGGTCACCGGGGCGTCAAATGTCTTCCGGCTTATCGACGTAACGCAGGCCAGCCTTCGCCAGTCCCTCGCGCATTTTGTACATGTCGAGCGAGAGCGTGCCGGTCTCCAGCTGCTTGCGCTTGCCGTCCTCGTCGTCCTTGCGCTTCTGCGCCTTCTGCGCGGTTTCGACCGCGTCTTTCTTTGGCACCACGACGACGCCGTCGTCGTCGGCGACCACCACGTCGCCGGGCTCGACGTTCACGCCCGCGCACACCACCGGGACATTGACCGAACCGAGCGTCGCCTTGACCGTGCCCTTGGCCGAGATCGCCTTCGACCACACGGGGAAGCCCATTTCGGTCAGCGGCTTCACGTCGCGGCAGCCGGCGTCGATGATAAGTCCGATGACGCCGCGCGCCTTCAGGGCAGTCGCCAGCAATTCGCCAAACATGCCGTCGGTGTTGTCGGCGGTGCAGCCGACCACCAGCACATCGCCTTTTTGACACTGCTCAACGGCAACGTGAATCATCCAGTTGTCGCCGGGCTGCGCCAGGACGGTCACCGCCGGGCCGCCGATCGAAGCGCCCGGCCAGACCGGCCGCATGTATGGCTTCATCAGACCGGAACGGCCGAGCGCCTCATGCGTCGTCGACACGCCGACGGCGCCGAGCGTTGCGATGGCGTTGGGATCGGCGCGTTTGATAGTGCGGACGACGACGGGTTTCATTTGGTTTCTCCAAACTCAGGCGAGCGTTTCCGCCACCCTCGGGAACAGCGTCTGATAGGCCTCGCCATAAGTCATCGGCACGCCGGTGTTGCGCGAGCCCTGCATGCCGCGGTTGAGCGCCACGCGCTCGTAATAGGCCCAGAGATGTTTCTGCGCGGCGAGGATCTGGAACGCCTTGTACTTGGTCTCCCACACCTCGTCGATTTTCAGAATGAGATCGGGTTTGTAGTTGCACATTTCCGGTTGGTGCGGCTCGAACAGGTACACGGGCGGCGCGGAGTATTTGTAGCTGGAGCCGGGCTTGTGTCCCATGGCCTGCGCCACCACGCGCGTCTCCTGCGCGAAATGTGCCGCGTTCGGATGATCGAAATTATACGGGTCTTCCAGCGGGTGGGTGAGCACAAAGGCCGGATTGGTTTCGCGGTAGATGTCGACCATGCGGTCGAAATGCTTCTCGTTGAGCCTGAGCGGATAGTCGCCGCAGTCGAAGAATTCGATTTCCGCGCCGAGCAGTTTCGCCGCGCGCATCGCTTCGTCCTTGCGGCCGGCTTTCACTGTCTCCAGCGTCGCGCCGGACTCTTTCCAGGCGAACTGGCTTTCGCCGCGCTCGCCGAACGAAAGGCAAACGATTTTCATGGCGTAGCCGCGCTTGGCATGCAGCGCGATGGCACCACCGCAGCGCCAGACGAAATCGCCCGGATGAGCGGTGATGACGAGCCCGGTCTTCTGATCCGGCATAAGGACTCCCTAGAAGGATGTCATGCCCGGCTTTGTGCCGGGCATCCACGCCTTTATTGCTGGCTACAATAGTAAGGCGTAGATGGCCGGGACAAGTACCACGACCGGGCCGGCCTTCGGCTGGACCCGGTTGCCCGGCCATGACGAAGAAAGAAGTTGCCTTCTCACCATGCGAGATAGCCCGACCACGCTGCGCGTCGCCATCGGCGACTATCCGCACACGCTGCCGCTCAAGCGCGGGGAGATTACGTCGCCCTGGCTCACGCTCGACTTCGTCGAGGTCAAGCCGATGCACAAGGCGTTCAAGCCGATGGTGCGCGAGCATGCCTATGACGCGAGCGAAATGGCGCTGGTCACGGCCATCCAGGCCAAGGCCTGCGGCAAGGGCCTCAGGGTTTTGCCGGCGGCGATGCTGGCGCGCTTCCAGCACGGCACGGTGCTGCATAATGTGGCGCGCGGGAAGCTCAACCCGTCCGACCTGCGCGGAAAGCGCATCGGCGTGCGCGCCTACAGCCAGACCACCGGCGCGTGGATCCGCGGCATTCTGGAAAATGATTACGGGATCGATCTGACCCGCGTGCAGTGGGTGACCTTCGAGGACGGCCATGTCGCCGAAGCCAAGGACCCGCCCGGCGTCATCCGGGCCGGCGAAGGCAAAGACATCACGCGCATGCTCATCGACGGCGAACTCGACGCCGCCATCTATGGCGCGGCGCTGCCGGATGACAAGCGGCTGCAAAGCGTGATCCCAAATCCGGATGCCGCCGCCCGCGCCTGGTACGGCAAGCACCATCTGGTGCCGGTCAATCACATGGTGGCGGTGACCGACGCGCTGGCGCAGTCGAATCCCGAGGCCGTTGCCGAACTTTACCGCCTGCTGGAAGCGGGCAAGGCAGCGGCCGGCGGCCAAGGCCCGATCGACACCGCGCCGTTCGGCAAGGACGCGAACGCGCCATGTCTCGAAATGCTTATTTCTTACGCGGTGCAGCAGCGCTTGATTCCGCGCCGTCTGTCGGTGGACGAGCTTTGGTAGGTCGCGGAATTCGCCGGTAGCAACGCCCGCCGGCGTCCATCCCAGCACGGTCATTTGGCTGTATTATAATCCGGCATGTTGCCTATATTTTGATCAGGCCTCTTTGCCTGAAAAATAGTCAATCCACAGCCCGAACCATAAATTCGTAATCTACTCAGGCAGTTACCGCACCCGCGCGGGCTTGGCACAGGCCTTGCGAAATGCATGACGCGCGGAAAGTCGTCGGGACGATCGCGCGCGTCAACTGCAGGGGAATCCTCTCATGTTCACATCACTAAACGCGGTCGCGTCGCGACCGATTGCCCGCCGGTGGCTGCTCTCAGCCGCCGCGGGATTGGCGTTTGCGGCGACGGGCGCCATGCACGTCGCCAAGGCGGCCGACACCATCAAGGTCGGCATCCTCCACTCGCTCTCCGGCACCATGGCCATCAGCGAAACGACGCTGAAGGACGTGATGCTCATGCTGATCGACGAGCAGAACAAGAAAGGCGGTCTGCTCGGCAAGAAACTCGAAGCCGTCGTCGTCGATCCGGCCTCCAATTGGCCGCTGTTCGCCGAGAAGGCGCGCGAGCTGATCTCCAAGGACAAGGTCGCCGTCGTGTTCGGCTGCTGGACCTCGGTGTCGCGCAAGTCCGTGCTGCCGGTGTTCAAGGAACTCGACTCGATCCTGTTCTATCCCGTCCAGTACGAGGGCGAGGAGAGCGAGCGCAACGTGTTCTACACCGGCGCCGCTCCCAACCAGCAGGCCATCCCCGCCGTCGATTACCTGATGAGCAAGGACGGCGGCAACGTGAAG
>DATATS010000229.1:0-13070 GCA_036268675.1 Pseudolabrys sp. | reverse complement strand
CTCGGTCTTCTTGCTGCCGTTCTCGGCCTTGGGCGTGCTGTCGTCATTGGCAGCATAAAGCGGCTTTGCGCCAATCGCGGTCGCAAGCAAGGCGGAGGCGGCCAGCACCGCGGCGCGGCGCAGGAATAGGGTCTTGGTCATGCGGCAACTCCCTCTTTGTGGGTAACCGATAAACAACGCTATCGCATCGTCTAGTCCCGCGCTCACGGAAATGTCAGCGGCGGGGGGCGCGCTTGACTCGTGGGCGGCTTCAAGGGAAAATTTCGGTGTGCTGGTTCTCCGGAGTGAAATCCGGGGACGAAAGAGGGAACGCGGAAGCTGCCGGTCGGCAGTCATCCGCGGCTGCCCCCGCAACTGTCAGCGGCGAGCCCGCGTCCATACGGCCACTGGGAAACCGGGAAGGTCGGACGCAACGGGGCTGTGACCCGCGAGCCAGGAGACCTGCCAGCACGGTCACCCAACCGGTGGACGGGGCGTCCATACGGAGCGGTCTTTCGCAGCGGTGACGGCAATGCCGGTGCGAAGCCGTGGGGGGCTTTCACTTTAACCTTCCATGACCTTGCGCAGGCGGGTGTCGCGCGTCGTTTGCGTCGCGTATCTCGCTTGCGTTCCTTCGCATCGGGCTTGGTCTCACCCGATGCGTTCGCGTAGCCCGCGAACGCAAACGAAGGATTGTTGAGTCATGGGAACGAAAGTCCACTTGTTCGGCGCCGCTTTGGCGCTGACGCTGCTCGCGCACGGCGCGTGTGCGCAAACCACCGTCGAACTGCCGCAGATCGATGTCTCGTCCTCCCGGCTGGGCGGGCTCATCACCGGCGCCTCCACGTCGGTAATAACGTCCGAGCAGATCGAGCATTCTCCGGCGCAATCGCTGCCGGATATTCTGTCGCAAGTAACGGGCGTGCAGGTCGTGCATGGCTTCGGCAGTCCGATCGGCGTCGACGATATGGTCGATCTGCGCGGGTTCGGCGCGTTCGCACAATCGAACGTGCTCATCCTGGTGAACGGGCGGCGTTTCCAGGACCTCGATCTGCAAGGCTTCGATTTTTCGACCATTCCGCTCAACAGCATCCAGCGCATCGAGATCACCCGCGGTAATTCCGGCGCGGTGCTCTATGGCGACGGCGCGATCGGTGGCGTCATCAACATCGTGACGAAAACCGCCGCGGCCGCGCCGTTCGCCGGGCGCGTCGAAGGGGCCGTCGGCTCTTACGGGTTCCGGGAAGGCCGCGTGTCGGCGGCCGCCTCATCCGGCCCCTGGTCGTTTTCGCTTTACGGCAACGCTGCGGGCGCTTCCGGCTATCGGCAGAACAGCAAACTGGATCAGCAGAACGTGTTGACCAATCTGAACTACAAGACGCTGGGGTGGAGCAGCTACCTCAATGTCGCCGCGGATAACCAGCGTCAGGGCCTGCCTGGCGCTCTTCCGAATTTGCCGGGGACATATCCGATCACAGCGAGCAGCGATCCGCGCGGTTCGGTTACACCTTTCGACTGGGCCCATAAGCAGGACGTGAACGTCACGACCGGTTTCAACGACACGCTGGGATCGGGCACGGAGTTGATCGTCGATGGCGGCATCAGGCGAAAATTCCAGCAGAGCAATTTTCTGAACTACTTCAACAATCTGGGCTTTGTCTACGATCCGTCGACTGCCGGGCCGCTGGCGTATGTGAACACCGTGATGACGACCACATCTTTGACGCCAAGGTTGGACGTCTCGAGCCAGGTGCTCGGGATGCCCGATCATCTGCTGACCGGCGTCGATATCTACAACACCCAATATGACTCCGACCGCAGCGAGGCGCCCGGATACATCCCGATCCATCAATACGATATTCGTCAGACGACGGTTGCGATCTACGTCATGAACACGGCGACGGTGATGCCCGATCTGGACATCTCCGTTGGCGGACGTCTGCAGCGCAATCTCGTCAAGGCGACGGACGCTTACGATGCCACGATGGACCCCAATGCCTTATTTTATTCAACCAACCCGCAGGCGCCCGCGGTCAACATGCGCGAATGGCAATATGCCGCGCATCTCGGCTACGAATATCGCCTCGATCCCGCGTTCACCTTGTTCGGTCGTGTTGCCCGCGCCTTCCGGCTGCCCAATGCGGACGAACGTGTCGGCGCCGGCAGTCCCTATAGCCTCGCCAATCCGCCGACGTTGGGATTGAAAACGCAGACGTCCTACGACGTGGAAGACGGATTTCGCGTGAAGTGGGGACGCCTGAGTGTCGAGAGCAGCGCCTACCTCATGGAGCTCAATAACGAGATCCATTACATCCCGGCGCTGTTTCTCGACGTCAGTCTCGATCCGACGCAGCGTCTGGGCTGGGAGAACAGCGCGACCTATCGATTGACTGACGATGTCCGTCTGCACGGCGGCTTCGCCTATACGCGGGCGACGTTCCGCGAGGGTCAGTTCGCCGGCAACGACATCCCACTGGTGTCGCGCTGGACCGGCAACGCCGGCGCGTCATGGGATATCTGGAAGAAATTGGCCGTGCTTGACGTCACGGCGCGCTTCGTCGGCGCGCGCCGCATGGATAACGATCAGGCCAATTTCCAGCCGCTGATCCCGGCCAACGCCACGGTGGATGTGAAGATTGGCGGGCAATACGACCGCTTTTTCTGGTCGGCCGCGGTTCTCAACCTGTTCGATGTGAGCTACTTCGATTATGCGGTTGCCAGTGCGTCCACCCAGGGAGTCTACAACGCTTATCCGCAACCGGGGCGCACGTTCATGCTGCGCGGTGGCGCGACGTTTTGATCCGGTAATGAAAATCCTGCTATCGTTGCCTCCGGATTCGTAATCCGGAGGCAACATCATGCCGCGTGTTAGCAACGTGATCGGAGCAAGTCTGCTGGCCGCCGGCATCGTTGCCGCGCTTGCGCTTCCTGCGCTTGCCGCCGACGATGTTCTCGACACCATCGATCAGGCGCGCAAAGCCTATCAGGCCGGCGACCTGAGCAAGGCCAAGCAGCAACTCGACACCGCCTCGCAACTGGTCGGGCAAAAGAACGCGGAAGCCTTTGCGGCGCTATTGCCGTCGCCGCTGCCGGGCTGGACGGCGGAAAAGGCGCAAACGGCAGCCGTCGGCATCTCTGTATTCGGTGCGAGTTCCGCCAGCCGGCGCTATTCCAGCGCCAAGGGCGACTATGTCGAGGTGCGCATCACCGGTGACTCGGCGATGGTAATGCAGTTCGCGCAGTTCCTGATCAATCCCGCGGTCGCCGGCGTGATGGGCAAGCTCGTCACAATCGGCGATCAGCGCGCGATGCAGACCAACGATGGCTCGATCAACATGGTGATCGCGAGCAGGTTCCTGGTGACGGTGGACGGTTCCGCCGGCATCGGCGCCAAGCTTGCCTATGCGCGCGCCGTGGACGCCGCCAAACTGTCGAAGATGTAGCGCGCTTTTGCAAGCCAACATGATCCGCTGTTCGCGTTCGCCATCGTGCCGCAATCCCGGCTAAGATCGCGGCGGGGGCGATCGGCAGGGATCGAAGGGACAATCGATGCGACGATTGGCGGCAGCGGCCGGGCTTATGATGATCTGCACGCTGGGCGGTTGCCAGACCGATATGGAGCCGAGCCCGGCGGAACTGCGGGCGTCGTGGGAACAGCAGAACATCGTTCCGCAAAACTACAAGGGCGATCTGCTGGCGTTCCTGCGCACCTATCTCAACGATCCGAGCCATATCCGCGATGCCGCCGTCTCGCCGCCGGTGCGCAAGAAGGTTGGGCTGGGCGAGCGTTATGTGGCCTGCGTACGCTACAACGCGCGCGTCGACGGCAAATATGCCGGCGTCAAGCAGAGCGCAGCGATTTACGTCGTCGGCAAGCTCGACAAATTCCTCGACGGGCCCAAGCAATCGAAGGAATTCTGCAGCGACGCGGTCTTTGCGCCATTCCCCGAACTGGAAAAGCTGTCGCGCTGAGCGGGACGCAGTTCCGCTGCCGCCGGTACAGCAAAGCACGCGGAAACCGCCGGGCGCACGCTCGGTGGCAGCAAGGTCAGATAGAGAGGCCGAAAGTAAGCGCGAGCGCCGCGGTCACTTGACCTTGAGGTTCTCCGCAGATGTCTTTCCGCGGTTCTCGACGAGTTCGAACTGAACGACTTGACCTTCGTTCAGGGTACTTAGTCCGGCACGTTCAACAGCCGAGATGTGCACGAACACATCCTTCCCGCCTTCTTGCGGTTGGATAAAGCCGTAGCCCTTCGTCGGATTGAACCACTTTACGGTGCCCTGCGGCATGCTAGATCTCCGAAGTATTACGAGTAACAGCGGCAGTTTGGCACAGTCGGCGACCGCCGAACAAGGTCCCGGGCGGCCGGCCGGGCCCCCACCGAAGGTTATTTCTACGGTCGATTTCGGTGGTCTATTCCGGTGCCGGGTGAGGGGATTGAACCCCCGACCTCTGGTTTACAAAACCATTGCTCTACCGCTGAGCTAACCCGGCTTGGGCTGACAGCTATCAGCGCCGTCAGAGTCCCACAAGCTGCTCGCAAGCGTCCCCCGAGGGTCCACCAGGCCTCCAGCCGCCGCGACGCAGGCCCCACGCGATTAACTTTAACCGCGCGGCTGACGCACGCATGAGCCGAAGGCCGCGCGAGGTTAGCGAGCATCATCGCGTGCGCGGCCCGCGCGCGATTAATGTTACTCCGCGAATGAACGCGGCATCCTCACTCACTCGTATAAAATGCAATCGAATTTATTATCGATTGGAGGCGCCAAGTCGCATGCGCGTTCTGCTCGCACTCTCGCTCATCGCTTTCGGCCTTGCCGGCGCCGGCACTGCAAATGCGCACTCCGTGCGCCATCACGCCAATCATTATGCGATCGCTTACCGCGGCGCGCCGCTGCTGATCTACCAGTACGAGCCGGGTGTGAGTGTTCGCTCCTATTGGCGCACGCCGTGGCGGCACCGCCATTATTACCCGACGACGGGATCGAAACCGGAAATCGGACGCGACGAGGATTTGTCGGCAGCGGGCAGCCCGCCCCAGCAGGCGGAAAGCTTCCATCGCAGCTGGTCGGCGTCGTCGGCCATCATGCAGGAGCAGCCGCGCGAACCGGCGCCTTCGCTCGATGAGACGCCCGCCGCGCCCCGCATCGAGCCCGCGCCGCGCGGCTACGATCGCAATCCGAATCTCGTGAAACCCTGAACCGAAAGCCGCGCCGCGAGACAACAACGATGAACAACCATTCGCGCCATTTCACATTTGCCGCAGCTCTTGCCGTGAGCCTGCTGCCGGCTGCCGGCGCGCGAGCGCAATGGTACAGTTCGGTCGATGTCCGGCCGGCGCCGGCTTATGGCTACGGGGTGCAGCAGCCTTATGCGGTGGAGATCGCGCCCAACACCTACGTGATCCACCGCTCGAACGGCGAACGAAGCGATCCGTTTGTCAGCCGCCGCACGCATCGCGCGCCGCCGGTCGCCGATGCACCGGTGAGCGAGCGCCCGCGCACGCATGCCGATCGCGCGCTGATCGAGGAATTGCGCAGGCATTCGCACCTCAAGACCAAGACCATCGATACCGTGAAAATTGTGCGCGATCCGCCAGTCGTGGTCGAGCACAAGCGCTACGTGGAGGATCCGCCGCGCGTCATCGTGCGCCCGCACATCGTCGAGGACGAACCGGCTGTGCCGCCACAGGCGGTTGTACCGCTGCCACGCCGCCAGCACGCGGAAATCCGTCCGGTTGTTCCGCGCAAAGTCGGCGAGGAAAAGCGCGTCATCCAGGCCGACGCCGAAATCACGATTCTCGGTCCCGACCGCATGAGCATCAGACTGTTCCGCAAGGGACACGGCGCCGACGCCAAGGCGCAAGCCGTCGAATAGCCGAATTCAAAGTTAGCGGGAGCGAACGGCGGGCTGGGGGGCCCGCCGTTTTGCGTTTTAGTCAGCCGCGCAGACGATTGCTCGCGACGTAGAGGGCGAGCGCCGCCGCGTTCGACACGTTCAGGCTTTTGATCTCGCCCGGCAGGTCGATGCGTGCGACGTGGTCGCAGGTATCCTTGGTGAGCTGACGCAGGCCCTTGCCCTCGGCGCCGAGCACCAGCGCAAGCGGCGCGCGCAACGGCAATGCTCCGAAATCTCCGTCGCCGCTGGAATCGAGCCCGACCGTCAGGAAGCCGCTCTGCTTGAGGGCGGCGAGCGCGCGCGCGAGGTTCTGCACGTTGACGAGCGGCACCAGTTCGAGCGCGCCGGAAGCGGCTTTCGCCAGCGCACCGGTGGCGTCGGGCGAATGACGCTGGGTGGTGACGATTGCGGTCGCCGCGAAGGCCGCCGCCGAGCGGAAGATCGCGCCGACATTGTGCGGATCGGTGATCTGGTCGAGCACCAGCACGACGCCCTCGGCTGACAATTCCTCAATAGGCGGCGCGGGCAGGGGATCGGTTTCGAGGTAGAGGCCCTGATGCACCGCGTCGGGCAGCAGCCGTTCGGCAATCGCACCCGGGCGCACCACCTCGGGCGTCTGCTTGAGCCCTTCCTCGATGAGCCGGCGGGCGGCGTTTTCAGTCGCCAGCAACTTGCGCACGTGTCGCGCCGGGTTGCGCAGCGCCGCCGTCACGGTGTGCCAGCCATACATCACCACGGGCGCGTCCGCCCCACCGCGCAAGGTTTCGCGGCGCGCGCGCTCGAAGCGCTCGCGGCGCTCGACCTGCTCGCGGGTCGCGCCAGGTTTTCCGCCTGAGTGGGGCCGGACGTTGGGTGACTTTGGTGCCATCGCGAGGTGCCTTAACCGATCCGCCGCTGGCGGAACAGCCTTCCATTGACTTGGACCGAGACGCTGCCCATAAAACCCGCAAATCCCGACCAGCCGACGGATTGCGGCCGTTTATCTTTCGAGATCAATGCGGTACGACGGCGTTTGGGGGAGAGTGTCCCGAGTGGCAAAGGGGGCGGACTGTAAATCCGCTGGCTTACGCCTTCGTAGGTTCGAGTCCTACCTCTCCCACCATCCTGCTTCGCGCCTTCGGCGCTTCGGCTCGGCAAGCCGGTCTGCATCGCCGATACGTTTACTTAGTAGAAAGCCCGGTACAACAACGACCAGTTCCGCGGGTGTAGCTCAATGGTAGAGCAACAGCCTTCCAAGCTGATGACGGCGGTTCGATTCCGCTCACCCGCTCCAAACTTCGCGGCCGGGGCCGCTTCGGTTGGCAAGCCAGCCTGAAGCAGGTGGATGGGCTCAAAACCGCCCCAATCCAGTTCGCCCCGCCGCTTGCAAAGCGGCTGTGTATAATGCATGACATCCGCGCGGCGGGCCCTGATATGGTCCGCCGTATCCGCTTACGGAGGAGTGTAGCTCAATGGCTAGAGCACCGGTCTCCAAAACCGGGGGTTGCAGGTTCGAGTCCTGCCACTCCTGCCAGGCGGGACCGGCCAGAGAGTGGATCGAATGAGCGATCAGATGAGCGATCAAGCGCCGGTCGAGGCGCGCCGCAAGCGCGTAGGCCTGTTCCGTTTCTTGCAGGAAGTGCGTGAGGAAACACGCAAGGTAACGTGGCCGTCGCGCCGGGAAACCATGATCACCACCGCCATGGTCTTTGTCATGGTGGCGATCGCGTCGGTATTTTTCCTGGTCGCGGATCAATTGATCCGGATCGCCGTTACCTTCGTGCTCGGAATGGCTAGCTGAAATTGGCAAGCTGAAGGTTCAAAACCGATGAGCGATATTGCTGCCGCTACGACGACCCGGCCCAAGCGCTGGTACATCGTCCACGCCTATTCGAATTTCGAGAAGAAGGTCGCCGAATCGATCCGCGAACAGGCCAAGCAGCGCGGGCTGTCCGAGCACTTCGAGGAAATCATGGTGCCGACCGAGACCGTGGTCGAGGTGCGCCGCGGCCGCAAGGTCAACGCCGAACGCAAATTCTTTCCCGGCTACGTGCTGGTGAAGATGGACCTGACCGACGACGTCTATCATCTGATCAAGAATACGCCGAAGGTTACTGGATTCCTCGGCACCGACAAGAAGCCGATGCCGATTTCCGAGGCGGAAGCGAACCGCATTATCCATCAGGTGCAGGAAGGCATCGAACGGCCGAAACCGTCGGTGTCGTTCGAGGTGGGCGAGCAGGTGCGCGTGTCGGACGGGCCGTTCGCCTCGTTCAACGGCACGGTCGAGGAAGTCGACGAGGCGCGCTCGCGCGTGAAGGTGGCGGTGTCGATCTTCGGCCGCGCCACGCCGGTCGAACTGGAATTCGGGCAGGTTGAGAAGCTTTAAGGAACGTACTAAGTAGCGCGTTCATAACGACGTGGGAGGTGAGGCGGCCGCCAACCGTCAAGATCCGCACCACTAACGGAGTAGAGAGATGGCGAAGAAAGTCACTGGATTCCTCAAATTGCAGGTGCCGGCAGGCGCTGCCAACCCGTCGCCCCCGATCGGGCCGGCGCTCGGTCAGCGCGGCCTCAACATCATGGAGTTCTGCAAGGCGTTCAACGCGCAGACCCAGAAGATCGAGAAAAACACGCCGATCCCGGTGGTCATCACGACCTATCAGGATCGCTCCTTCACTTTTGAGATGAAGACGCCGCCGGTGTCTTATTTTCTTAAAAAAGCAGCCAAGCTCGACAGCGGCTCGAAAACGCCGGGTCGCGACATCGTCGGCTCCGTGACCAAGGCGCAGGTCAAGGAGATTGCCGAACAGAAGATGAAGGATCTCAACGCCAATGATGTCGAGGCGGCGATGAAGATGATCGAAGGCTCGGCCCGCTCGATGGGCCTGACGGTGGCGGAGTAACGATCATGGCACTCGGAAAACGCACAACGGCCGCTCGCAACGGCATCGATCGCGACAAGTCCTACCCGATCGCGGAAGCGGTCAAGCTCGTGAAAGAGCGCGCCAAGTCGAAATTCGACGAGACCATCGAGATTGCGATGAATCTCGGCGTCGACCCGACGCACGCGGACCAGATGGTGCGCGGCGTCGTCATGCTGCCGAACGGCTCGGGCCGCACGCTGCGGGTCGGCGTGTTCGCGCGCGGGGCCAAGGCCGACGAGGCCAAGGCCGCCGGCGCCGACGTTGTCGGCGCTGAAGACCTGGTCGAGAAGGTCAACAAAGGCGACATCGGTTTCGACCGCTGCATCGCCACGCCCGACATGATGCCGCTGGTCGGGCGGCTGGGTAAGGTGCTGGGCCCGCGCGGCATTATGCCGAACCCCAAAGTGGGGACCGTCACGATGGACATCACCAACGCGGTGAAGGCTGCCAAGGGCGGCTCGGTCGAGTTTCGGGTCGAGAAGGCGGGCATCGTGCAGGCCGGCGTCGGCAAGGCTTCGTTCTCCGAGGACAAGCTGGTCGAGAACATCAAGGCCTTCGCGGACGCCGTGCAGAAGGCAAAACCGCCGGGCGCCAAGGGTCACTACATCAACCGAGTGGCGATTTCCTCCACCATGGGCCCGGGCGTGAAGGTCGAGGCGTCCACCCTCTTTGGCGGTGGCTCGGGCGCTGCCGGGACCTGATCCGCGGACTTCAGATCTGTTTCAAAGGCCGGGTGAGAGCCCGGCCTTTTCGTTTCTCGATCCTGAATACCGCTCCATCGCTCCATGGAACCATCTGGCGAGCCACGGGCTTTTCGCGAGCGCGCCCGGTCGATGCTGAGCGCCTCCGAGGATTGGTTTTGACAGATCGAGCGGCCGCGGCGCTAGATCGTGCCGGCAAGCGTAGGCGCGGTGCTCTTGAAGCGCTCGGTTTTTTATGGCCGACATGCAGGCCGGTATCGGTCCGTTTCTCGGAGTCTTTTTGTTCGCCCACAATTGGCTGAGCGGCAGCATCGGCACCGTCATGACGATCGGCGGCCGCGCCGGCGTGAGGCGGAGCTGAAATGACGGGCGTGGCGGAAATCGGTCTGACCTGGACGATTGCGGGACTGACTGCCGCGGCGATCATCATCCGGCCGTTCGGCTGGCCGGAGGCGCTGTGGGCGGCTCTCGGTGCCGCGCTTGCCATTGTCTTCGGATTGATTTCCGTGCCGCTCGCTTTGCACGCGTTCGGCAAGGGCGCCGGCGTCTATCTGTTTCTGATCGGCATGATGCTGCTGTCGGAGGTCGCGCGCCGCGAAGGTGTGTTCGACTGGGTGGCGGAGTGGGCGCTGGACCATGCCGAGGGATCGCCAAAACGGCTATTCGGCCTGATCTATGCGGTCGGCATTGCAGTCACGGCGGTCATGTCGAACGATGCGACCGCAGTCGTGCTGACGCCCGCGGTTTTCGCCGTGGGGCGACAGGCGCGCCTGGAGCCGCTGCCCTATCTTTTTGTCTGCGCCTTCATCGCCAATGGCGCGAGTTTCGTGCTGCCGATCTCCAACCCGGCGAACATCGTGCTTTATGGCGATCATACGCCGCCGCTGATGTCGTGGCTGCGCAGTTTCATGTTGCCATCCGTCTTTTCGATCGTTGTCACGTTTCTGATGTTGCGCTGGGTCTTGCGTGCTCAGCTTCCAACGCGATTTGCGGCTGCAAGGGAAGACCTCTCTCTCTCGGCCGGCGGCCGCACGGCGCTTGCCGGCATTGCCGTGACCGCGATTGCCCTTCTATGCGTGTCGGTGTTCGACCTGCCGCTCGGGTTGCCGACCGCGGTCCTCGGCGTTGTGACGGCTCTTGCCGTCGCGTTGCGCAAACGCGAGACGCCGCTGCTGGTGCTGCGCGAGGTGTCATGGAGCATCATTCCCCTCGTCGGGGGCCTGTTCATTCTGGTCGAGGCAATCGCGCGCACGGGCGCGATCGACGATCTGGCCGCTTATGTGTCGCACGCCGCCGCCCAGTCGCGTTCGGAAGCGGCCGCGATTGCCGGCGTCGCGGTCGCGTTGGTCTCGAACCTCTTCAACAATCTGCCGGTCGGTCTTTTGGCGGCAGCGACCATCGCCACGGCCAAGCCGCCGCAGGTCGTCACCGATGCCATGCTGATCGGCGTCGATCTGGGGCCCAATTTTTCGGTGAGCGGGTCGCTCGCGACGATCCTGTGGCTGCTGGCGATCCGGCGCGAGGGCGAGGACGTAGGCTACTGGACCTTTCTGAAGGTCGGGCTTGTGGTGACCCCGCCCGCTCTCGCTTGTGCGCTGGTGGCGCGCCTTCTGGTCTAACAGGGTGCCTTCGCCGCGCGATAGCCGATCAATTTCTCCGGGAAGCGCCGAAGACCCCGAATTTGTCTCAATTCGGCGGGGATTTTCGCGAAAAGGGCTTGGCAAAGGGGCATGGACGCTCTAAATACTCGCTATCGGGCGTGCCGGCCCAGTTTGTCGGCACGCCTTTGCGCGTCTCTAAAATCGCTTCTCTAGCAAAATGGTGATCGGAACTTATTCCTTTTAGGCATCCCGGCGGGACATCTGAGAGGAGGAAGGGCTTTTCGCACAATTGCCGGTCGTGATTGCGGGGCTGCACAAAGACAAATCCGGCAACGGGTTTGGCCGACCTGTCCAAGACTGCCGGCGCCGAGGTCCTGCTAAGGACCGACGCTTAATCCCGGCCCGCCCTGCGATAAGCAGGTCGGGCAATGAACGGGGCCAGCACAGACGGGGACAAGACCCAAGTTTGCGCGCGTGAAAGCGTGCGCCAGTTTGGTTCGAACCTCGGATACCCGAGCGCACGCGTGTTTTGCGTTCGGGGGGCAGGACTTCTGGGAGCGTCGTCCTGCCGCTGGTTCGCATCGCGTGACACCACAAGCGGGACGGCTGGTATCAACCCGGCGGTTTCCGCGGACATGCGGGCGAACTGCCAAACCGGAAAGAGCTTGCAGTGGAACGAGCGGCTAAGCAGGAGTCCATCGCCGAACTGAGCGGGGTCTTCAAGACCTCGACCGTGGTGGTGGTGGCTCACTATGCAGGCCTCACCGTCGCCCAGATGCAGATTCTGCGTAAGCAGATGAAGCTGGCGGGCGCCCAGGTGAAGGTCGCGAAGAACCGTCTCGCCAAGATTGCGCTCAAGGACACCGACGCCGCATCAATCGCGCCCTTGCTCAAGGGTCCGACCGTACTCGCCTATTCGGGCGATCCGGTTGCGGCGCCAAAGGTGGCCGTCGACTTCGCCAAGGCGAACGAGCAGTTCGTCATTCTCGGCGGGTCGTTCGGAAAGTCTGCTCTGGACCTTAACGGTGTGAAGCAACTCGCTTCGCTGCCGTCATTGGACGAATTGCGCGCCAAGATCATCGGCCTCATTCAGGCGCCGGCGACCAAAATCGCGCAACTCGCCAACGCTCCGGCCGCCAAGGTCGCGCGCGTCATCCAGGCCTACGCTTCCAAGAGCGCGGCTGCGTGACGGCTCAAAACAAGCATTTCTCTGGTTCGAACCGATAGGACGTAAAAAATGGCTGACCTGCAAAAAATCGTCGATGACTTGTCGCTGTTGACCGTGATGGAAGCGGCCGACCTCGCCAAGATGCTGGAAGAAAAGTGGGGCGTCTCGGCTGCTGCCGCGGTTGCGGTTGCGGCGGGCCCTGCCGGCGGCGGCGCGGCCGCTGCCGAAGAGAAGACCGAGTTCACCGTGGTCCTCGCCAGTGCCGGCGAGAAGAAGATCGAGGTGATCAAGGAAGTGCGTGCGCTCACCGGGCTTGGTCTGAAAGAAGCCAAGGACCTGGTCGAGGGCGCGCCCAAGCCGGTCAAGGAAGGCGTCAACAAGGAGGAGGCCGACAAGATCAAGGCCACCCTCGAAAAAGTCGGCGCAAAGGTTGAGCTTAAATAAGCAAAGCTTATTTAAGCGAAATCCCCGGGCGAGCGCAGCGAGGTCCGGGGATTCACGAATTAAGCGAAATCCCCTGGGCCCAGAGCCCCGGGGGTCTCGCCAGCCAAGAGTGAAGGTGGCCTGTTACCGGTCGCTTTTTTAAGCGACCCGTTCGGCGGCGTCGATCCGCCGGCGGGAAAAGTGAAGTGTGCGGCGGTTCGGGCGAGGCCCGAATCACATAGAAACGGGTAGCCCCGACGCCTGTCCTGATGGTCGCGATGGATTGCGACCGTTCGGAGAGGCGCCCGCGCTGGCCCGGTCCAAAACGAATCGAGAGAGAAACGATGGCGCAGACGTTTATCGGTCGCAAGCGCGTAAGAAAGTTTTTCGGAA
>DATATS010000228.1:0-3177 GCA_036268675.1 Pseudolabrys sp. | reverse complement strand
AGCCGGCAGGTGCATTGCGGCGCGGCAACGGCCTGTTCGAGGGAGACGACGAGCAGGCCTTCGAGAGGGAGAGTCATTGGGCTTCCATCTTTTGTCATCGTCCGCGAAGGCGGACGATCCAGCCCTTCAAGAGCTGGATGCTCCGCCTTCGCGGAGCATGACAGTTAATAAGACCTCGGCAATCCGAGGACGTGCTCGGCGAGATACGACAGGATCATGTTGGTCGACACCGGCGCAACCTGATAAAGCCGTGTTTCGCGGAACTTGCGCTCGACGTCGTATTCCTCGGCAAAGCCGAAACCGCCATGCGTCTGCACGCACATGTCGGCGGCAAACCACGAGGCATCGGCCGCCAGAAGCTTCGCCATATTGGCCTCAGGCCCGATGTCCGCGCCGGCCTGATATTTGGCCGCCGCGTCGTGCACCATCAGCTCGGCGGCGCGCATCTGCGCATAGGCGCGCGCGATCGGGAATTGCACGCCCTGATTCTGCCCGATCGGCCGGCCGAATAATTCGCGCTCCTTGGCATATTGCGTTGCCTTGGAGATGAACCATTTGCAGTCGCCGATACATTCGGCCGCGATCAGAATGCGTTCGGCGTTCATGCCGGAGAGAATATAGCGGAAGCCCTTGCCCTCCTCGCCGATCAGATTTTCCGCCGGCACGCGCAAGTCGTCGAAAAAAATCTGCGTGGTGGCGTGGTTCATCATGGTGCGGATGGGCGAGATGTTGATGCTGGTGCCTTGCGCGAGCCGCATGTCGACCAGAAAAACCGACAGCCCGTCGGTGCGCTTTTTCACTTGTTCCTTGGGCGTGGTGCGCGCGAGCAGCAGCATGAGATCGGAATGTTCGGCGCGCGAGGTCCAGATTTTCTGGCCGTTGATGATGTAATGGTCGTTGCCCTCGCGCTTGGCGGTGGTGCTCAGCGAGAGCGTATCGGTGCCCGATGTCGGCTCGGTGACGCCGAAAGCTTGCAGGCGCAACTCGCCGCTGGCGATCTTGGGCAGATACATTTCCTTTTGCGCCGCGCTGCCGTGCCGCAGGATGGTGCCCATGATGTACATCTGCGCGTGGCAGGCGGCGCCGTTGCAGCCCGCGGCGTGCACTTCTTCCATGATGGCCGCGGCGGCGGCGATGCCAAGGCCGCTGCCGCCGTGCTCCTCCGGGATGAGCGCCGCGAGATAGCCGGCTTGCGTCAGCGCGGCGACGAATTCGGTCGGATAGGCGCGTTCGCGATCGAGCGCGCGCCAGTATTCGCCGGGGAATTTGGCGCACAGCGCACGCACGCCCTCGCGGATATCGGCGTGGTCTTCGTGCGGTGATACACCCTTACTCATGCGTCACATTATACGATTTCAGCACGGCCATTATTGACCGCGATCACGTCGCGCTCCACCACGCGGGCGCGGAAGCTTACCACGCCGGCGTCACGCCACATCTCGGTGCGGATGGTTTCGCCCGGGAACACAGGCGCCGAAAAGCGGCCGGCAATCGCAGTCAATCGCGCCGGATCGTAGCCGCAGAGCGTCTTGAGCAGCGCGTGGCCCGCGACGCCGAACGTCGCCAGCCCGTGCAGGATCGGCTTCGGGAAGCCCGCGGCCTTGGCGAATTCCGGTTCCGCGTGCAGCGGATTGACGTCGCCGGACAGGCGATAGATCAGCGCCATTTCGGGGCGCGTCGGCAGATCGCACGTGAAGTCCGGCGCGCGCGCGGGGATCGCGTGCGGCGCCGGCGTGTCGCGTTTGGGCCCGCCGAAGCCGCCGTCGGCGCGGCAGAAGGTCGTCTGCGCCAGCGTCGCCAGCAGCTCGCCGGTCGCCTTGTCAGTGACCTTGCGCTCCGAAAATACCAGCGCGCCTTTGCCCTCGCCCTTGTCGACCACATCGAGCACACGCGTGCGCCCGATCACGCTTGCCGCCGATGTGACCGGCTTGTGCAACGTCAGGCCCTGTTCACCATGCACGACTTTGGTCCAGTTCACGCCGCTTTCCGGATTACGCAGCCAGTACGGCGTGTAGCCCTGCACCAGCGCGAAGGTCGGCAGCACTTTCAGGTTTTTCTCATAGACGAAAGCCAGATCGTCCTCGTTCATCGGATCCTGGCCGAGGCCTAGGCCGAGCGCATAGAGGATGCAGTCCTTCGGGCCGTAGTCGTGCGTGACCTCGGGAATTTCAAGCGCCAGCAGCTTGTCGTAGACGATGGGCATCGCTCAAATCGGATCCCAACTGAACACATCGCCCGAGCGATCGAGCGGCGTCATCGACGCAGCGAAGGCACCCTTGAGCTGGGCATCGAGCGCCTGCGGCGTCCAGCCCTCGGAACGGTGGATGACGCGGATCGGGCGCGGCTGGTTGAACAGGAAAATCTCGTTGTTGCGCACCGAGAAAATCTGCCCCGAGATTCCGGCGGCCTTGTCGGAGCCGAGATAGACCGAGAGCGGCGCGATCTTGTCCGGCGTCATCTGCGCCAGCCGTTCGATGCGCTGCTTCTCGGCTTCCGATTGCGCCGGGATCGACTCGATCATGCGCGTAAACGCAAAAGGCGCAATGCAGTTCGAGCGTACGTTGAAGCGCTGCATGTCGAGCGCAATGCCGCGCGACAGGCCGACGATGCCGAGCTTCGCCGCCATGTAATTGGCCTGGCCGAAATTACCGATCAGGCCGGAGGTCGAGGTCATGTGCACGTAAGAACCGGAATTCTGTTCGCGGAAATGGCCCGCCACCGCGCGGCTCATGTTGAACGAGCCGTTCAAGTGCACCGCGATCACGTCCGACCAGTCCGACCAGCTCATCTTGTGGAAGATGACGTCGCGCAAAATGCCTGCATTGTTCACGAGGATATCGACGCGACCGAAGGCATCGAGCGCGGATTTCACGATCACGTCGGCGTTCTTCGGCTCGGTGATCGACAGCGTCGAGGCGATCGCCTCGCCACCGGACTTTTTAATGGCATCGACCGTGTCCTGCGCCGGCCCGGCGTCAAGGCCTGCGCCCTGCAAACTCGCGCCGATATCGCACACGACCACGCGCGCGCCCTCGTGCGCCAGCATCTCGGCGATCGCGCGCCCGATGCCGCGCCCGGCCCCGGTGACGATGGCGACTTTGTTTTCGACGATTCCCGGCATCGAATTGCCCCGACACTTTCTACTGTCATGCCCGCGAAGGCGGGCATCCAGTAAAC
>DATATS010000227.1:0-5328 GCA_036268675.1 Pseudolabrys sp. | reverse complement strand
CAATTCCGCCGGTCCATGTTGAAACCAGGAGCCCGTGCCATGACACTCTGCGAAGCGATACCGAGAGAGCCACCCCGCGAGGGCAGTATCCCCGTCCTCGAGACCAAGCGGCTTGCCCTGCGCGCCCCGCGCCTCGAGGACGCTAAAACGATTGCGACGCTCGCCAACGACCGCCGCATCGCCGAAAACGTCGCGCGCATTCCGCATCCCTACGTGCTGTCGGATGCCGAGAATTTCGTAACGGGCATCAACAAGGCGGGCGGCGAAGCGGCCTTCCTGATCGCGCTGCGCGACGGAACGGCGATCGGCACCTGCAGCATCGTGCAGCAGGAGCAGATGGCCGAGCTCGGCTACTGGCTGGGCGCGCCGCATTGGGGCCAGGGCTACGCCACCGAAGCGCTGCACGCGGTGATCGATTACGCCTTCACCGATCTGGGCCACGAGGCGCTGCACGCGCGCGCGCGCGTCACCAATCCTGCTTCGCGGCGGGTGCTGGAGAAATGCGGCTTCCAGTGGACCGGCGTCGGGCTCTATCGTATCCGCGCCATCAACTCGTCGGCGCCGATCGACCGCTTCCGCCTGGAACGCGGCATCTGGTCGGCGATCAAGGGCTGGGGCCGGATGAAACGGGTCATGTAGTCACGGCATATCGAAACACGGAAACAACGTCATGTATCAACCGGTACATTTTCGTGAAGACCGGCTCGCGGTTCAGCACGCGCTGATCGGCACGCACCCGCTCGGCCTGCTGATCACGGCGGGACCGGGTGGATTGCAGGCCAATTCGATCCCGTTTCTGATCGATGCCGCCGCAGCGGAGCGCGGCACGTTGCGGGCCCATCTCGCGCGCGCCAATCCGCAGCTTGCGGAGCTGGCGGCTGTCGAGGACTGTCTCGTCGTGTTTCAGGGACCGCAGCACTACATCAGCCCTTCGCACTACGCGACAAAACGCGAGACCGGCAAGGTCGTGCCGACGTGGAACTACATCACGGTTCACGCTTGGGGCCGCCCGCAAGTCATGGACGACGCAGCCTGGCTTCGCCGGCAGATCGACGACCTGACGAGACATAACGAGGCAACGCGGCCTGCCGCGTGGAACGTCGCCGACGCGCCGGAGGCTTTTATCGCCGCGCAGGTCAAAGGCATCGTCGGTCTCGAAATCCCGATCGCGCGCATCGAAGGCAAATGGAAAGTCAGCCAGAACCGGCCGGCGGCCGATCAGGCCGGGGTCGCTGCCGGTTTGCGCGGACTTGGCGATGAGGCCGACGCGATGGCTGGGATCGTCGCCGAGCGCGGAAAGAATACGCGCTAGCGGTCGGATTCCAACATTTGCATCCCGCTGCTGCACGCTCCCGAGCAAATGTCGCAATCAAAGGATCGCTGGCAATTATTCGATTCTGGTGGAGCTTTGAATTTGACATTTAATGAGCAACGCGCTGCAAATGGGTATCGAATGTCAAATTCGCTCCACTAGGCCGCTGGCGTCCGCCGCCGCGTTTTGCAAAACTGGCGCCCTGTTTGTCTGACGCCGGGAGAACGCCATGGCTTACGACCTCGACCAGTTCATCGCCGATTGCCGGTCCACGCTCGCGCGCGACCCTGGCCCCGCGGGCCGCGAACATGTCATGCACGATCTGGAACGCCTGCTCGCGAACCAGGACTTCGTCGCGAAATATTGCGGCGACGACCAGCCGACGGGAATCAAGCGGCTGTACGAAGACCCGAAGCTTGGCTTCCAGGTACTTACCCACATCATGGGCAAGGCGCGGGTGTCGCCGCCGCACGACCATGGCGCGTCCTGGGCGATCTACGGCCAGGCCAAGGAATATACCGACATGATCGAGTGGCAGCGCGAGGACGACGGCAAGGATCCCAAGCACGCCGAGCTCAAGCCGGTGAAGAAATATCGTCTCACGCCCGGCAAGGCCGGCATCTACCAGGACGGCGCCATTCACTCGATCGACTATCCGGACAACGGCCGCTTCGTGCGCGTGACCGGCACCGATCTCGACAAGATCGACCGCATCAAGATCGACCTGAAGACCGGCGAAGTCGCGACCATGCGCATGGGGGCGTCGTAATTGTTTCCACAAAAACTCCGTCATGGCCGGGCTTGGCCCGGCCATCCACGCCTTGCTTTCCGGGCGAAAGAGAAGAAGGCGTGGATGCCCGCGACAAGCGCGGGCATGACGACCGAGAGGCCATGTTAAATTCCTTGCGCCCCGTCACCGCCGCCGCCGTCAAGGCCATGCTCGGCGACGGCGAGGAATTCGCGCCGATCGACGTGCGCGAGGAGCTCGTCTTCTCGCGCAATCATCTGCTGTGGGCGCGCAACGTGCCGCTGAGCCGGCTGGAATTGCGTTTCGCAAAGCTGGTGCCGCGCAAGACAACGCGCATCGTACTCATCGACGACGATGACGGCCTGAGCCAGCGCGCGGCCGCTATCCTTGCCCGCGCGGGCTACAGCGATCTCTCGATGATGGAGGGCGGCACGGCCGCCTGGGAGAAAGCGGGCCTCGTGACCTTCTCCGGCGTGCATGTGCCGAGCAAGGCGTTCGGTGAATTCGTCGAGCACGACAGCGGCACGCCAAGCGTGAGCGCGCAGGAACTCGACGCGCTGATGCGCCAGGGCGCAGAGATGGTCGTGCTCGATTCGAGACCCTTCGACGAATATTCGCGCGTCTCGATCCCAACGGGCATCAACGTGCCGGGCGCCGAATTGGTGCTGCGCGCGCACGACATCGCGCCATCGCCGGATACGCTGATCGTGGTCAACTGCGCCGGACGTACCCGCAGCATCATCGGCGCGCAGTCGCTGATCAACGCCGGCGTGCCCAACAAGGTCGTGGCGCTGCGCAACGGCACCATGGGCTGGCATCTTGCGGGGCTGACCTGCGCCAGCGGCAAGGCCGACCGCGCGCCGGATTTTTCGAGCCACGGCCTCGCCTGGGCAAAGTCCGCCGCTGAAAAGGTCGCGCGCAAATTCGGCGTCGAACGCATCGATCGCGCCACGGTCGAGACGTGGCGCAAGGACGACACGCGCACCACGTATGTTTTCGACGTTCGCGATCCGGCCGAATATCGCGCCGGGCATTTTCCTGGCGCAATCTCGGCGCCCGGCGGGCAACTGGTGCAGGCGACCGATACTTATGCCGGCACGCTCGGCGCGCGCATCGTGGTGAGCGATGAGGCAGACGTGCGCGCTTTGATGACCGCATCATGGTTGAAGCAGATGGGTTGGAAAGACGTGTTCGTGCTGCCGCAAGCCGGCGGCGAGACCGGCGAGGCGCCGCCTGCCGCGCTTGGCGTGGTCCCCGCGGATGCCGCCATCGATGTCTCGACGATCATCGAGATCGACAACGTCACGGTGATCGATCTTTCGACCAGCCCGCATTACCGGCGCGGGCATATTCCGGGCGCATGGTTTGCGATCCGCGGCCGGCTCGATCGCGCGTTTCCCAAGATCCCATTGCGCCCGACCGTCGTGCTCACCTCGGAAGACGGCGTGCTGGCCAGCCTCGCCGTCGAGGAGGCGCGCGCCCTGACCAGGGCTTCGGTGCACTGGCTCGAGGGCGGCAACGCCGCATGGGCCGCCGCCGGCATCCCACTCTCGACCGACAGCAAAATGGCCGACGAGCCGCTCGATGTCTGGCTCAAGCCCTATGAGCAGACAAGCGACAACGAGGCCGCCATGAACGCCTATCTGTCGTGGGAAGTGGACCTACTGGAGCGCATCGAGCGCGACGGCACCACGCATTTCCTGCATGCGCGCCAAGGGGTGCGTCGCGCGCCGCGATAGGCTATATCGCGGCCATGAAATTCCTCGACGAAGCCAAGGTCTATGTCGCGTCAGGCGCGGGGGGCAATGGCTGCATCGCGTTCCGGCGCGAGAAATTCATCGAGTATGGCGGTCCCTATGGCGGCGATGGCGGCAAGGGCGGCGCTGTCTGGGCCGAAGCGGTGGACAATCTCAACACCCTGATCGACTACCGCTTCCAGCAGCATGTGCGGGGCAAGAATGGCGAAGGCGGCAAGGGTAAAGTGATGACCGGCGCGGGCGGCGCCGACGCGGTGATGAAAGTGCCGGTCGGCACCCAGATCTATGAAGAGGATGGCGCAACCTTGATCGCCGATCTTCATGAGAACGGGCAGCGGGTGAAGCTGTTGCGCGGCGGCAATGGCGGCTTCGGCAATGCTCATTTCAAAAGCGCCACCAACCGGGCGCCGCGTCACGCCAATCCCGGCCAGCCGGCCGAGGAGAAAATCCTTATCCTCAAGCTCAAGCTGATCGCCGATGTGGGATTGATCGGCATGCCCAATGCGGGAAAGAGCACATTTCTTTCCCGCGTCTCAGCCGCCACGCCCAAGATCGCGGACTATCCTTTCACCACCCTGGAGCCGCAACTGGGCACAGTGAAGGTCGATTCCACCGATTTCGTGCTGGCCGATCTGCCCGGCCTGATCGAGGGCGCGCATGAAGGCGTGGGCCTGGGCGACCGTTTTCTGGGTCATGCCGAACGCTGTAACGCCATCCTGCATCTGGTGGATGGGACCGAAGAAGACGTGGTCAAGATCTACAAGACCATCCGCACCGAACTCAAAGCCTACGGCCATGGGTTGAGCGCCAAGCCGGAGATCCTGGCGTTGAACAAGATCGATGCCGTCCCCAAAGCGGAGTTGGCCAAGAAACGCGCGGCGCTGGAGAAAGCTTGCAAGCACGAGGTCTATGCCATTTCCGGCGTGTCGGGCGCGGGCATCACCACCGTGTTGCGCGCACTGGCAAAAGAGATTCAACAACGCCGCGCGCAGAAAAGTCTCGTCAAAACCGTCAAGCCCGTCAAAACCGTCAAACCCGTGAGGAAAAAGAAAGAAACCTGGGCGCCATGAGCGGGCTTTTTTCCGGCGTCAAGCTGATGGTGGTGAAGGTGGGCTCTTCGCTGCTGGTGGATGGCAAAAGCGGGACGCTGCGGCGCGATTGGCTGGTCTCGTTGTGCGAAGACGTCGCCGCGCTTCGGCGCCAAGGCACCAAGATGATCCTGGTTTCTTCCGGCTCGATCGCGCTGGGGCGCAATCTGCTCAAGCTTCCGGCGGGAGTTTTGCGCCTGGAAGAAAGCCAGGCTTCGGCGGCGGCAGGCCAAGTGCGGCTGGCGCACGCTTATTCCAATCTTCTGGCCGACCAGGAATTGGTGGCGGCGCAGGTCCTCCTCACTTTTGGCGACACGGAAGAGCGGCATCGCTATTTGAATGCCCGCGCCACGCTCAAGACGTTGCTCGATCTGGGCGCGGTTCCCGTGATCAATGAGAATGACACCGTGGCGACCGCCGAGA
>DATATS010000226.1:0-14884 GCA_036268675.1 Pseudolabrys sp. | reverse complement strand
CCCTCTATACCTTCTATTGTCTATGTCTGAGCGGCCAAAGCCAAGCCATCCTGTGGGTTCACCCGTTATTTACCTGGCCCAAGTCTTATGGATGACTGAGGCGGCCCGTCGGCGGCCGGGGTAGGGCGTACCAGTCATGTCGAAGATTCTCCTGGCCGAAGACGATACCGATATGAGGCGCTTTCTGGTCAAGGCGCTCCAGAACGCCGGCTTCGAAGTCACTTCCTATGACAACGGGCTGTCCGCCTATCAGCGCCTGCGCGAGGAACCGTTCGAGCTGCTGCTCACCGACATCGTGATGCCGGAAATGGACGGCATCGAACTCGCCCGCCGCGCCGCCGAACTCGACCCCGACATCAAGATCATGTTCATCACCGGCTTTGCGGCCGTGGCGCTCAACGCCGATTCCACCGCGCCCAAGCACGCCAAGGTGCTCTCCAAGCCGGTCCATCTGCGCGACCTGGTCAACGAAGTGCACAAGATGCTGGCGGCCTAGCGCATCTGGCGGTGGCCTTGCCTCGCCTTTGTCGAGCCGATAAGACCCACTCCCATAACGGGCGCGTAGCTCAGCGGAAGAGCACCTCCTTGACATGGAGGGGGTCACAGGTTCGATCCCTGTCGCGCCCACCATTCCTTGACCGAACGGTCTTTCAGCAGACGACGGGGCGATGACGCATCCAAGACGTTGGCTTCTGGCGCTGGTGATGGTGCTCATCATCGCCAGTGGAACGGCGCTGGCGTTCAGCCTGCACGGCGTCGCCAATGCGGACATGCTGCGCGACCGGGTCGCGTCGCTCGGCATCTGGGCGCCGATCGGCTTTGTCGCGCTCTATACGATCGCCACCGTCGGCCTGGTGCCGGGCGGCGCCTTCGATCTTGCCGGCGGCGCGCTGTTCGGTCCTTATCTCGGCAGCGTGCTCGATCTGATCGGCGGCACGCTCGGCGCCGCGGCTTCGTTCCTGGTGGCGCGCTACGTTGCGCGCGACTGGGTCGAGATCCGCGTTGGCCCGCGGCTGCAACGGATCATGCGCAGCGCCGACGAGGAAGGCTGGCAGTTCGTCGCGTTTCTGCGGCTGGTTCCGATTTTCCCCTACACCATCGTGAATTATCTGCTCGGCGTCACGCGCATCCCGTTTCATCATTATGTCCTCGCGACGGTGGTGTTCATGGCGCCGTCCACGGTCGCCTATACCTGGATCGGGTATGCCAGCCGCGAACTGATTGCCGGCGACACCGGCAGCATCCGCTATGCCTTGATCGTGCTCGGAATCATGGGGACGCTGTTTTTCCTGCCGCGATTTTTCAAGAAGCTGCGGCGCAAGCCGGTCGAGGACTAGACGCGCCCGCGTCGCCGTCAGGTCCAGAACTGCTTGCTGGCGATTTTGGCGCCGTCGCTCATCGCCTTGAACTTGGCGAACACGACATCCGGATCGACCGCCGCCTGGCCGACCCACGTGCCAAAGCCACAATCGGAACCGGCGATGACGTTTTCGCGGCCGACCAGCCTGGCATAGCGGCCGATGCGCTGGGCGATCAATTCGGGATGCTCGACGAAATTCGATTTCGATTCGATCACGCCGGGGATCAGCACCTTGCCGTCCGGCAATTTCACTTTTTCAAACAATGTCCATTCGTGGGCGTGGCGCGGATTGGCCGCCTCGAATGAGATCGCGTTCGGCCGCGCCATGAACACGATGTCGATGACGTCGGACAACGCCACGTCGTGGTGATGCGGGCCCTCGTAATTGCCCCAGCACACGTGCATGCGCAGTTGCTCGGGCGGAATATTTCGTAGCGCGTGGTTGAGCGCCTCGACGTGCATCTGCGCGCGCTTGCGGAATTCAGGGATGCTCAGATCGGCATATTGGATATGCCGGCCCATCGCGAGATCGGGGCAATCGATCTGCAGGACGAAGCCGGCTTTGGCCACCGTCTCGTATTCGTGCCGCATGGCCTCGGCGATGGCTTCGAGATAGGCCTCCTGGCTTGGATAATGCTCGTTGCGAAAGAACAAGCCCACCACGCCGGGCGAGGCCGCGCTCATGAAACCGCCGATGGCCTTCACGCCCGCGAGCGCTGCCTTGAGGTTGCCGGCGTCGGTTTGCGCTGCTTGCCTGTCGCGCACGCTGATGGCCGCGTTGCAGGCCGGCGTCTTGCGGCGCGAGCGGCCGGGATCGCCGAACACGCGCTTCTCCAGGCGCGGGAAATCGGCGAGGTCCTGATAGATAAAGGTGTTGCCGGTGCCGCCAAATCCATCGAGCCGGTCCTTGATGTAGGTGGCGTAACTCGGCTTCGACATTTCGCCGTCATTGATCAGATCGATGCCGGCGTCCGCCTGTCTGCGTACCAGTTCGGCGACCGCTGCGCGCACGCGCGCCGCCAACGCCGCGGGGTCCACCGGCACGCCTTCTTCCTTGGCGTACATCATGCGGATGAGATCGTCCGGCCGCGGCAGGCTGCCGGTATGCGTGGTCAGAAAGCGGTCGGTGCTGCGTTGCATGGCTCAAAGGCTCCCGGTGAGGGGACCTTAGAGCATGCATCCGGCGGTAACCACCGGCGCGCCCTTCGCGTTGACAGGGCCGGGTGGGCTGCTATGAACCGCGCAACATTTGAAACCCAGAGCCTGCCATGAAAGTCCGTAATTCGTTGAAATCCCTGCGCGGCCGCCACCGCGACAACAAGATTGTCCGGCGCAAGGGCCGCGTTTACATCATCAACAAGACCAACCGGCGCTTCAAGGCCCGGCAAGGTTAGTCGCCTGCCGTTAGGCGCTTAGGTTCCTCCCAAACGCCTTATATTGGCCTTACCCGGCGGAGACGTTAGACTCCGCCCATGCGCAGCCGATTCCTCCTGAGCCTGTCTGCCGCAGCCATCGCCGCCAGCTTGTCGCTGGCCTTCGCCGCGCCCGCCTTGGCGCAGGGCGCGCCGAAAAAGGGCGAATGGGTCCAGCCGCCCAAAAAGCTGCCGCACTCCCTGCACGGCAATCGCGTCCACAATCTCGATTTTCTGTTCGGTGCGCTCAAAGCCGCACCCGACGAGGAGACCGCCAAGGCGATCGAGCAGCGCATCTGGGCGCAGTGGATGAAATCGCGCAGCGACACCACCAATCTGCTGATGGCGCGTGTTCACGTTGCGGTTGAGGAGAAAGATCTCGATCTGGCGCTCAAGCTGCTCGACGCTGTCGTGAAGATCAAGCCGAACTATGTAGAGGCCTGGAACCGGCGCGCCACCATCTACTACCTGAAAAAGGATTACGGCCGCGCCATCGCCGATATTCGCGAGGTGCTCAAGCGCGAGCCGCGTCACTTCGCGGCGCTCTCGGGCCTGGGGCTCATCCTGCAGGATGTCGGCGACGACAAGGCCGCGCTCGAAGTGTACCGCCGGGCGCTCGCGGTCTATCCGCGCCTGCAAAGGATTCCTGACATTGTGAAGAAGCTGCAGGACGAGGTTGAGGGCCGGGACATCTAGCGCGGGCGTGTCTTGCTGCGCGGACGCATCTTTGCGGCCACAATTCGCGACTTGTTTCCCGATTCGCGCGCCGGCTACTTATTTTTGCCCAAGACATATTTAACGAATTGTGGCCGCAGCACGCCGCTCAATTTTATAAATTCGGCCGGGGCCTCTTGCGTTGTCCTTCATGGGAAGCGACGATGAGGCGGCTGGAGAATGTGAGGCCGCGTTGCGCTGTCCAATTTCCGTTACCACCGAACGCAGAGTCCTCTGCGTGTTCCCGCGTTATACGCCGTCGTTCGGCACGTTTCAGCACGCCTATCGCCTGGTGCGCGGCGTCAAGGCCTTCATGCCGCCGCAGGGATTGCTGGTTATCGCCGGCTACATGCCGTCGACCTGGCAGGTCCGTTTCGTCGACGAGAACATCGCGCCGGCGAGCGAAGCGATGCTCGACTGGGCCGACGTGGTCCTCATCAGCGGCATGCATATACAGGCGTTGCAGATCCGCGACATCCACCGGCGCGCCAAGGCGGCCGGCAAGATCACCGTGCTGGGCGGGCCGTCGGTGTCGGCCTCGCCGGAAATGTATCCCGAGATCGATTACCTGCACGTCGGCGAACTGGGCGACAGTACCGACCTGCTGATCGCGGCGCTCGATGAGAGCCTTGAGCCGCCGCCGGCGCAGGTCCGCTTCGAGGCCAAGGAGCGCGTCGCGCTTAGTGATTTTCCGATTCCGGCCTACGACCTGATCCCGCTCAAAAGCTACCTGATGTGCACGCTGCAATTTTCCAGCGGCTGTCCTTATCGCTGCGAGTTCTGCGATATCCCCGGGCTCTATGGCCGGCAGCCGCGCCTGAAGACGCCGCAGCAGATCACCGCCGAACTCGACGCCATGTGCAGCCAGAAGGGCCATCCGACGTCGGTCTATTTCGTGGACGACAACTTTATCGGCAATCGCAAGGCGACGCGGGACATGCTGCCGCATCTTGTGCAATGGCAGAAGGAACACGCCTATCCGATGCAGTTCGCCTGCGAGGCGACGCTTAACATCGCCAAGCAGACCGATGTCCTCGCGCTCATGCGCGAAGCGCAATTTATGGGCATGTTCGTCGGCATCGAGACGCCGGAGGCCGACGCGCTGGAAGCGATGCGCAAGGAACACAACAACGCCGTGCCCATGCTGCAATCGATCAAGACGATCAACGATTACGGAATGGAAGTCACGTCCGGCATCATCCTGGGACTCGACACCGATTCCGACGACACCGAAACGCGCCTCAAGGAATTCATTGAGGTGTCGAAAATCCCGATGCTGACCATCAATCTGCTGCAGGCGCTACCGAAGACGCCGCTGTGGGATCGGCTGGCGCGCGCCGGGCGGCTCGACAGCGACGAAACGCGCGAGAGCAATGTGCGCTTCCTGCGGCCCCATGACGAGGTCGTGGCGATGTGGCGCCGCTTGATCGCCTACGCCAACGATCCCGAGCGGCTGTTCGCGCGCTTTCAGCATCAGATCGACGAGACGTTTCCGAAACGCCTGGTTCCGCCGGCGGCCGGCAAGCTGACATGGTCCAATCTTTCCGGAGCGGCGATCATGGCGTTCCGCATCGTGTTCTATCTCGGCATTCTCGCGGACTATCGCCGGCCGTTCTGGCGCGCCATCCGGCATGCCCTGCGGCGCGGCGAGATCGAAGCCGTGTTCGGCATCAGCTTCGTCTCTTATCATTTGATCGAATTCACGCGCGAGGCGCTGCGCGGCGAGCAGAACGCGTCATTCTATTCGCAGGGTCGCAAGGGACTGCGCAGCCGCCGCCGTTTCCCATGGCAACAGGCGGCCTAAGGCCGCGCGCGTCATCAGTCGTCCGCCGCCTGTTCGCCGACATAGGCGATGCGCAGCATGTTGGTTGCGCCCGGCGTGCCGAGCGGAACCCCGGCCACCACGATCACGCGCTGGCCCGGCTTGGCGAAGCCTTCCTTGAAGGCGATGCGGCAGGCGCGGTCCACCATGTCATCCTGGTCGTGGGCGTCTTCGGTGACGACGCAGTGCACGCCCCAGGCCACCGCCAGCTTGCGGCCGGTGGAGAGGTTCGGCGACAGCGCGACGACCGGCGGGCGCGGCCGCTCGCGCGCGACGCGCAAGGCCGTCGAGCCCGACGCGGTCCAGCAGATTACGGCGGCAAGATCGAGCGTATCGGCGATGTGGCGGGCGGCGTCCGCGATTGCGTCGGCGCCGGTCGCCTCCGGCTCGGCGCGCTGGGCGTCGACGATGCTGCGATAGACCGCGTCGCTTTCGACTTCTTCCGCGATGCGATTCATGGTTGCGACGGCCTCGACCGGGAACTTGCCGGCCGCCGATTCCGCCGACAGCATCACCGCGTCGGCGCCGTCGAAGATGGCGGTGGCCACGTCCGATACTTCCGCGCGCGTCGGTACCGGTGAACTGATCATCGACTCGAGCATCTGCGTTGCGACCACCACCGGCTTGCCGGCGCGCCGGCCCATGCGCGTCATCTGCTTCTGCACGGCGGGCACTTTTTCCAGCGGCATTTCCACGCCCAGATCGCCGCGCGCCACCATCAGCGCGTCGGCGATTTCGAGAATTTCCGCGAGACGATTGACCGCCTGCGGCTTCTCGATCTTGGCCATGACGGCAGCGCGGCCGCGCGTGATTTTCTTGGCTTCCGCGATGTCCTCCGGCCGCTGGATGAAAGAAAGCGCCACCCAGTCGATGCCCGCTTCGAGCGCGGCTTCGAGATCCGAGCGGTCCTTCTCCTCCAATGCCGAGAAGGGAATCACCGTGTCCGGCAGGCTCACGCCCTTGCGATCGGACAGCTTGCCGCCGACCTCGACGCGCGTTGTGATGCGCTTGCCATCCGACGCGGTGACGGTGAGGCGCACCTTGCCGTCGTCGATCAGCAGCGTGTGGCCGGGCGAGACCGCGGAAAAGATTTCCGGATGCGGCAGAAACGCGCGCGTCGCATCGCCGGGAGCAGGGTCGGAATCGAGTGTGAAGCTCGCACCGTTCGCCACCATCGCGCTGCCGCCGGCGAAGGTGCCGAGGCGAAGTTTCGGCCCCTGCAAATCGACCAGGATGCCGATCGGCCGGCCGGTGTCGTCCTCGACCGCGCGGATCATGGCGATGATCTCGCGCATGCGATCCTGGCTGGTGTGGCTCATATTGATGCGGAACACGTCGGCGCCGGCGGCGAACAGCTTGGCGATCATCGCCTGGTCCGAGGAGGCGGGTCCCAGGGTGGCAACGATCTTGGCGCGGCGCAAACGTCTCATGATCTGCGTCTCATGGCTTCTTGCTTTGGGCCGGCGGTGCGTTGGCCGGTGGGAATGCCGCCGGCGGCTGCGTCAATGGCGCGCGCGGGCCCAGCGGAACGTGCGATTGCAGCGGCTTTTCCGGCGCCTGCTCGGCGCTGTCGGTCAGTTGCACCGTCCAGGAGCGTTGCTCACTGGTATCGACCTCGAAGAAGCCGGTGCGATCGTAACCGCGCACCAGACAATTCTCGGTGCCGCGGATGGTGAACTCCTTTTCGCGCGAGCACATGTAGGCGTGACCCGACCATTCGCCGCCGCGGTCATAATCGACCGCGTAGATGTAGTAATAGCGGGCAACCAGCGCGCCGCGCAGCAGAGTATCGCACGAGCGCGACGAGACATTCCACCAGCCTTCGGTGGTCCAGCCCTCGGCGTCCTTGTAGCCGAGCGCCACGCCCACCCGGCTGCCGGTGTTGTTGCACAGCCGGAAGTCGGCCTTGGCCGGGCCGGCCGAGGCAGCCAGCAGGATCAGCGCGAGCGCGGCCGCGCCGACGATGCTGCTTTGGGCGTGGAGGTGGGACAATTCGGTCAAGATGCTGCTTCGATCGTTCGCGGTTTTGGCGTCATCCGTCACGGCCTGTCAACGACGATAGCGCGAAAGTCGTTCACGTTTGTGAAGGTCGGTCCGCTCATCAGCAGGTCCCCAAGCGCGGCGAAAAATCCGGTCGAGTCATTGTCGGCAAGAAAGGCGGCGGGATCGAGGCCCTTGGCCTTGGCGCGAGCCGTGGTTTCACCGTCGATCACGGCGCCGGCGGGGTCGCTCGCCTCGCCGGCGCCGCCGTCGGTGCCGTCGGTGTCGCCGGCAAGCGCGGCAAAACCCCGCATGCCGGCCAATTCAATCGCCAGCGCCAGCGCGTATTCCTGGTTCGGCCCGCCATGGCCCTGGCCGCGGATCGTCACCGTCAGTTCGCCGCCCGATATGATGACCGCGCGTCGTCCGTCGCGGCGCAGATCGCGCGCGAGTTTTGCGTGATCGCCCGCGACCGCGCGCGCTTCGCCTTCGACCCGATCGCCCAGTGAGACGCAGTCGTAACCGGCGGCGCGGACGGCGGCTTCGGCGGCGCGCAGTGCGTCCGCCGGCCGGCCAGCCAGCACGAAGCTCGTGTTGGCGAATGCCGGATCGCCCGGCTTGGGGGATTCATTTGCGGAATCGTCAAGCGCGCGCGTGACCGACGCGGGCAGGTCGAGCTTGTACTTCGCGACGATCGCGCGCGCCTGTTCGAGCGTGGTCGGGTCCGGCACCGTTGGTCCCGAGCCGATGGCGGACGGGTCGTCGCCCGGCACGTCGGAGATGGCGATGGTGGCAAGCTTTGCCGGAAAAGCATGGCGCGCGAGCCGCCCGCCTTTGATGCGCGAGAGATGCTTGCGCACAATGTTGATCTCGCCGATGCCGGCGCCCGAGCGCAGCAGCGCGCGCGTGACGGCTTGCTTGTCGGCAAACGACAGTCCGTCTGCCGGCGCGATCCAGTTGGCCGAGGCGCCGCCCGACATCAGCACCAGCACCAGATCGTCGGCGGTCGCGCCATCGGCGAGTTCAAGCGCGCGCTCGGCCGCCTTGAGCCCGGCCGCGTCAGGGACCGGATGCCCGGCCTCGATCATCTGGACGATCCGCGTCGGCCGGCCATAACCGTGCCGCGCCACCGCGACGCCGGACAGCCGTTCGGCCGGCAGCTTGAGCCGGTCGAGATAATGGGCTTCCGCGACCTCGGCCATGGAACCGGCGGCCTTGCCGGCTGCGAGCAGGATGACGCGGCCCTTGGGCGGCTGCGGCAATAGCGGCGGCAGGCAGGTGGCGGGATGTGCGGCGGCAACCGCAGTGTGGAACAGCTTCTCCAGGAAAGCGCGCGGCGGGGCCGTCGGAATCGTCATAACCGCGATAGCGCAGGTTTTTTCGGCCTATGGCAAGACATGGCGGTGACGACTATGTTTGGGGTACGCCCACGCGGAGTTTGCAGCATCATGGACGACAAGACCCGCACCGAACTCGAAGCCGCCGTCTACCGGCGTCTGGTCGAGCATTTGCGCTCGCGCACCGACGTGCAGAACATTGACATGATGAATCTCGCCGGCTTCTGCCGCAATTGCCTGTCGAACTGGATGAAGGACGCCGCCGACGAACAGGGCGTGCCCATGTCCAAGGACGAGAGCCGCAAGATCGTTTACGGCATGCCCTACGACGAATGGCGGGCGAAGCACCAGAAAGAAGCCTCAGCCGATCAGAAGGCGGCATTCGAAAAGTCCAGCCCTCGTCACTGACCTTATGAACAGGTGTGAATGTCGGGGGCTTCGTGCCGATGCGCGGGGCCGCGCGCCGGGAAACTCACTATGACTGGTGGAAAGCCTATCGTCATGTGAGGAGAAGTCGATGTCTGCCACCGCCGAGGCCAATCAAGAAAAGCCAGCAACCCGCTTCGCCAAGGATCAGCTCAAGGCCCTTGTGGAGCGTATCGAACGGCTTGAAGAGGAAAAGAAGGCGACGTCCGACGACATCCGCGATGTCTACGCCGAGGCCAAGGGCACCGGCTTTGACACCAAGGCGCTGCGCACCATCGTCAGCATGCGCAAGCAGGACACCGACGAGCGCCGCGAGCAGCAGGAAGTGCTGGAAACCTACATGCACGCGCTCGGGATGTTGCAGTAGCGCTCAGCGCAGCGAGGCGGTCGCCTGCGTCTTGAACGTGGCGGTGTCCACGAACACCACGGCGCGGCCGCTGAAGCGGTTGGCCACCATGCCGAGATGCGGATCGGCCGAGAAGCTCATTGTCACCGATACCGATGGCTTATCAAGCAAAGCGCGCTCCCAACGCGGGTCGGTCGCACCGAACTGCGTCGTGGTCATGAAGCGGGCGACGCTCGGCGTCAGCAGCGCGGCGCGCAGCCACGGGCTGTCCGAACGCTGTCCGCCGCCCGCCAAGGCGGAAGCTAGCGGAGGCTTCACGACGACGCTGGAGTTGGAGGACGCCGGAATGACGGTCGCTTCCGCCGGCATGCGCGGCAAATGCCTGCCCATCGGGCGAACGCGGGCGGTATCGCGCTCGTCGGAGACCGGGGCATAGGCAAGCGCCGCGTCGGCGGTCGAGCCGGTGGTCGCCGGATCGAGGGCGGCCACATCAAACGGCGACGCCCTCGCAGGTGTCAGAGGGGCAGCCGACACCGTGCCGCGCATGCCGGCGGCGTTGTCCGGCAGCGAGGCGGTCACGTAAGTCCGCTGGGCGGGTATCGGCATCGGGATGGCGGAAGCGACCTCGACCGGCAAGGAACGCGGCCTGGCAACCATCCGGGGCCGCACGGTCGGTAGCGGCACGATGCGCTCGGTGGCGACGCGGCTGGGCGGCGGGGTCAGGCTGGCAACCGCCATCGGCGCGCGCGCGTGCCGGGGAGCCGGCTGCTCGCCGTGCTCATCGTCGGCCTTGGTGTTGTCAGCTTTGCCGGTTCCGAACAGACGCGCGAGCAGGCCGCGCTGCGGATGTTCCGCCTGGGCTTCCTGCGTGGGCGTGATCACGCCGGCTGCGCGCGCTTGTTCAAGAGACGTGCCGGACGGAGCATGGCCCTGGCGCTCCACGTCGGCCAGCGCAAGCGCGTAGCCCGGCAGCGGCGTGCCGTCGGCGGGAATGTGCACGGTGCGCCCGTTCGGGAAAATTTTCGCAAGTTCCTCGCGCGGAATGCGCGGCCAGTGCCGGATGCTTCCCGTGTCCATATGGACGAAAGGCGAGCCGGAGGTCGGATAGAAGCCGACGCCGCCGCGTTGCAGCCGCAGTCCGACTTCCATGATTTTCCGCAGCGGCACGCCCGGGATGTAGAAATCCATGGCCTGGCCGTTGATGTGCTGGCTGAACTGCGCCACGCCTGTCGAGCGCGCGCGCAACATGGCGTTGGTGCCGGGCGAGCGGTATCCGCAGATCACGTCGATCGGCTGTGTCGCGCCGGTCTCGCGATAGACCTCCCACAGCAGGTCAAACAGATGCGGGTCCATGTGGGTTTCTTGTTCCTTGCGCCAGTCGCGCATGAACCAGTCGAGCTTCTTCAGCGCGGCCTCGTCGTAGCGGCCACTGCGCTTGTAGGTGATGGTGATGTCTTCGCCGGTATGAACGTGATGGAACGACAACGTGCGGGTGTCGCCGTTTGCGACTGCGCTCTCCAGCCCGCTGCCCGCGCCGAACAGGATAAGTCCGGCGATGCCGAGCCGCGCGCAAACGCGCACCAAGATCGTGCCGAGAAATAGCTCGCGCGCCGCACCAACCGACACTGTTGAATTCCGTGATACCGGTCCCAAAGCCGCCGCACCGTCCCCATGTGGCCGTCGCGACGACGGCGTGCAGTCTTATCGGTATCGGTTAACGCGCCCTTAGCGGCGGTCCCCGTGGACTCTTAACTATTTGCCGAACATGGCCAAAAGTGGCCGTGCTGGGGGCGGCTTGCGAATTTTGCAGATGGAACTTTGCGGACCGAAAAAGCCGATGGCCGGACTTTCGGCCCGGCCATCGCGGATAAAAGCCGTTGCCGGCGGCGCTAGCGGAACAGCCGCTCGAAGAAGACGAGCGGATTTTGCGCCTCGCGCCGTTCGACCCGGCGCAGGATTTCCTGATTGCTCTTGGCCGTTTCCAGATCGCGCTTGGGGTCCTTCGGCGGTGCGATATCGGCGACGCGGCGCTCGTCGGAATGCATGATCGCGTGGATGCGCGCGTCGAAGCCGTAGATGTCGGGACGGATTTGCAGCTTGCCTTGGTCGTCGACGAAGGCGGTCTGGTAGGTCAGGTGCACCATCGGACGGCTGGTCAGCTTGAAGATTTTCTCGTCCTTGCCGAAAAGGGCGTCGAGCTGGCGCGAACTCGGCGTCGGGCCCGCCATCGCCAGGTGCAGCATGACCTCGCCGAACTTGGTCGGGTCCTCCACGCGCATGCAGCCGTGGCTGAAGGCGCGCCTGTCGGCGGCGAACAGCCGCTTCTCCGGCGTGTCGTGCAGGTAAACCTGGAACTTGTTGGGGAAATTGAACTTGATGCGGCCGAGCGCATTGGCGGCGCCGGGCGGCTGCACCACGTTGATGTGGCCGTCGGGGCCTTTCCTTACCTCAAGGCCCAGGCGGTCGAAAATGTTCGGATCGCTGGCGTAAAGCGGCAGATACTCGTTCTGGATGATCGACTGCGGCACGTACCAGGAGGGATTGACCAGAACGCTATCCATCGTGGCAGTGAGCAGCGGCGTCGGTGTCTGCGGCTTGCCGGCGACGATCTTGGTGCGCCATTCCACCTGGTTGTCGTGTTCGACCTTGAGCGTGTAGTCCGGGACGTTGACCATCACATAGGTGCGGCCGAGGTCGCGCGGCAGCCAGCGCCAGCGCTCCATATTGGCGGCGACGGTGTCGATTTCCTGACCCGTCGTCGGCCCGTTGATGGCAGCCAGCGTCTTGTTGTCGATGACCCCGCTCGCGCGCAGGTCGGCATGCTTCTGGAGGCTGCGGATCGCGTTGTAGAGTTTGCGGTCGTAGAGCAGATCCTCGTGCTTGCCGGACACGCGCAGTCGCTCGCGCAGCAGCGGCACACGGCGGTCCCTCATGCCGGGCTTGAGCAGGGGGCCGTCGGGGATGCGGTCGTCGACCTCGGCATGCGGCCCGCGCAGCTCGGCGAGCTTGGCCTTGAGCGCGCGGAAATCGGCGTGCGGCGGATTAAAGCTATCAAGCGTTGCGCTCTCGTCGTGCGACTCGGCGATCTTGCGCAGAATGTCGCCCGGCTGGGGCGTATGGTCGCCGTAATCGACCTCGGTCAGCACGCGCGTCGGCGCGATGCGGCCGGCCTGAAGATGGCGGGCATAGGTCATCACGGAATCGGTGAGCTTCACGTCGGCTTCAGCCAGCGCATCCGCGCTGTTGATTGTTGCGAATTCCGGCGCCGGATAATCGCGCGGATCGAGCCCGTCGGCGGCGGCGTCCTTGAGGCGCGCGATCGCGGCCTTGGCTCGCGAATTCAGGCGCCCGTCGCCGATCCACAACGGGGCATAGTTGCGCGCGGCATAGAAGGCCTCGATCGCCTTGCGGTCGCCTTCGCGCGCGATGCGCTTGTCGAACTGCCTGGAGGTGGTGACCTCGCGCAGCTTGCCGGAAATCTGGCTTTCGCTCGCCGCGAAAATCCTGTCGAGCGTACCTTTGATGTCGAGGCCGCCGGTGTCGGACGGCTTGAGATCGGCGGCCGAAGCCGGCGGCGGCGCAGGCGAGGGCGCAGCGTCCTGACGCGGGGCAGGCGCAGTGTCGGCGTCATGCGTCTCCTGCGCGGGCGTGATGCGATGACGCGGCGCGCTCTGGCCGTTGATCGAAGGCGGCGGCGGCACGACCGAGCGAACGCGCTCGGGCGAGGCCTGACCGAGCGTCGGTGCGGCGAGACTTGCCGCCAGCAGCGCGCCGGCAATCACATGGTCCAATCGACCTTTACGCATATCACCCACTCCACTGACTCTTAAGCGCCGAACAAAATGCGCTGCGCGTTTACACGCGGCGTCACCTTGCGCGCCATGCACAAGATTGCATTGCCATTATGCGGTGGAAGGAGCGGCGGCACGAATGAAATCCGGCCGATGTTTACGTTTACCTTCGATCACGGCTAACGCGGCGAATGGTTAAGGCCGGCCGTGTTCACTATTATCCTGCGCCGACGTTTTCCTTGGTGTTCTTCTTGACGTTTTCCTCGGCGTTTTCCCTCGCGTCCGCGTTTTCCTCGTCGAGGCCGAGGCCTTCGAGCTTTCTATAAAGTGTCGAGCGACCGATTTGCAGCCGGCGCGCCACCTCCGACATCTGCCCGCGATAATGCGCGATGGCGAAGCGGATGACTTCGCGCTCGATGTCCTCGAGCGGGCGAACATCGCTATGAATGTCGACCAGCCGCAGCGACGCCAACGGCATGGTTAACGCCGCGGCGTTGTCGCTTGCGTTGAATCCCGAAGCGCGCGCATCCGGCCAGCCGGCCGCCATCGCGGGCGAGGGGTCGATCAACGGTTGCATGACCGCGGCGTCGGGCCCAAGCTGGGCCGCGATCTGCGGGAATTCGTTGACGCCGATTTCGTCGCCGTCGGCCAGCACCACCGCGCGGAAGATCGCATTTTCAAGCTGGCGCACATTGCCCGGCCAGCGGAAGGACGACAGCAGCGCGAGCGCCTGCGCGCTCATGCTGCGCACGCATTTGCCCTCTTCGGCCGCGATGCGGGCGAGGAAATGACGCGCGAGGTCGGGGATATCGTCGAGCCGCGCCCGCAGCGGCGGCACGGTAATGGGAAACACATGCAGCCGGTAGAACAGGTCCTCGCGGAAGCGGCCGGCCTTCACGTCGGCGATCAGGTCGCGGTTTGTGGCGGACACGATCCGCACATCCACCTTTACGGCCTTGCGCCCGCCGACCGGTTCGACTTCGCTCTCCTGGAGCGCGCGCAGCAGCTTGACCTGCGCCGGCGCGGGCAGTTCGCCGACCTCGTCGAGGAACAGCGTGCCGCCATCGGCTTCGATGAATTTGCCGTTGTGCTTTTCGGTTGCGCCGGTGAAGGCGCCCTTCTCGTGGCCGAACAGGATCGACTCGACGAGATTTTCCGGCATGGCGCCGCAATTGACCGCGACGAACGGTTCGGGTTGCCGCGCGCTGCTGCCGTGAATGGCGCGCGCGATCAATTCCTTGCCGGTGCCGGACTCGCCCTCGATCAGCACGGGGATGGCGGACGCGGCCGCCTTCTCGACCGACTTGAGCACCGGCCGCATGGCGGGCGAGATGGTGATGACGTCGGCCACCGTCAGCGTGCGGTCGCGACTGCGCTTGAGGCGGCGCACTTCGCCGGCGAGCGCCTTGGTTGCGAGCGCGTTGCGCAATGAAACCTGCAGCCGTTCGGGTCCGGCCGGCTTGACGACAAAGTCGCTGGCGCCGGCGCGCATCGCCGACACCACATTGTCGATGCCGCCATGCGCGGTCTGTACGATGACGGGAATGTCGAGGCTGGCCTCGCGCATGCGCGCCAGCACGCCGAGACCGTCAAGGTCGGGCATCACCAGATCGAGCACCACGCAGTCGATGCGCGGCCGCGGCTCGGCAGTCAGCATCCTGGCGGCCGCGTCGCCACCGTCCGCGAGCACGGCCTG
>DATATS010000225.1:0-5424 GCA_036268675.1 Pseudolabrys sp. | reverse complement strand
TTACTGCTATCTCGCCAACGCCTTGGCGATGCGCGCCATCAGCATCGTTGCGACATCCTCCTTGCTTTGCGGCGGCCAGGGCTCGACGCCCTTGGCCGTCACCAGCGTGACGGTATTGCGGTCGCCACCCATGATGCCGGTTTGCGGCGACACGTCATTGGCGAGAATCCAGTCGCAAGCCTTGGCGGCGAGCTTGGCCTTGGCATTGGCGGCGACGTTCTGGGTTTCGGCGGCAAAGCCGATCACCAGCTTCGGACGCTTCGATTTCATGTGAGCGATCGTCGCCAGGATGTCAGGATTTTCCACCAGTGCCAGATCGGGCACGCGGCGGCCGGCGGCCTTTTTGAGTTTCTGCTCGCCGGCATTCGCCACGCGCCAGTCGGCAACGGCGGCCGCAAAGATCGCAACGTCGACCGGCAGCGCGCGCTCGGCGGCGGCCAGCATGCCTCGCGCGCTTTCGACATGGATCGTGGTGACGCCCGGCGGATCGGGCAGGTTGACCGGGCCGCTGATCAGCGTGACCTCGGCGCCGGCCGCCGCCGCCGCGGCGGCGATGGCGTGGCCCTGCTTGCCGGACGAGCGGTTGGCGATATAGCGCACAGGATCGATCGGCTCATGCGTCGGGCCGGACGTGACGAGCACGCGCTTGCCGGCAAGTATTTGCGCCGCGCCGAGCAGGTTTTGCGCGGCGGCGACGATTTCGAGCGGCTCGGCCATGCGGCCCGCGCCGCTTTCGCCCGCCTCCGCCATCTCGCCTTCGTTGGGTCCGACCAGCGCGATGCCGTCGGCAAGAAGCTGCGCAAGATTGCGCTGCGTCGCCTTGTTGGACCACATGCGCGAATTCATCGCCGGCGCCAGGAGGATTTTGGTGGTGGTCGCGAGCAGCACCGCCGTGGCGAGGTCGTCGGCATGGCCGCCGGCAATCTTCGCCATCAGATCGGCGGTCGCCGGCGCCACGATGATGAGGTCGCACTCACGCGCGAGGCGAATGTGCCCGATGTCGAATTCGCTGCCGGCGTCGAACAGCTCCGTGTGCGCGGGTTCGCCGAGGATGGCGCCGGCCGACAGCGGCGTGACGAAATGCTGCGCGCCCTTTGTCAGGATGCCGCGCACCGCGATGTTGCGCTCCTTCAGCCGCCGGATGAGGTCGAGCGATTTGTAGGCGGCGATGCCGCCGCCGACGATCAACAGCACGCGCTTGGTGCCGGGCTGGGACGCCGCAGGGCGGCGCGGGGATTTTGGCGCGGGCTCACCCATCGTCTCCGGCGCGTGCGTCTCGGCCGCCGCCGCGCGCAGGATGGTGCGCACTTCATCCTCGACCGAACGGCCGCTCCTGGCGGCGCGCAGGCGCAGGAGCTTTTTCAAGCGCTCGTCGAGCTGGCGGACGGTGAGAGAGGCCATGGAAAACCTGCTGTCTGACAGGAGCTTAGCAGAAATATGATTGCAGTGCAATCAGTGCGATCATCTTAATGTGCCAAGCGCGTTGCGCAACGCATCGGCGCTGACGCCGGCGAGCTGGCGCTCGATGGCGGCATGCGTCTTTTTCCAGATCGGAAAGGCCTTGGCCAAAAGCGCGCGGCCCGCAGCGGTGAGCGCGAGGCGCCGGCTGCGGCGGTCGTCCTTGTCCACCGCAACGGTCACCAGGCCGCGCCGTTCCAGCGGCTTGAGATTGGCGGTCAATGTCGTGCGGTCCATCGCCAGCAACGAAGCGACGCTTCCTATGCTTGGCGGCTCCGGGCGGTTGAGCGACATCAGCAGCGAGAATTGCCCGTTGGTCAGTTCATGCGGCCGCATCACATCGTCGAAACGCCGCGCCAGCGTGCGCGCGGCGCGGTGCACGTGCAGGCAGAGGCAACTGTCGCGCACCAGAAGCGTCGCCGCCAGCGGCACATCGCCTTTTTTGCCGCGAGGATTTGACATGGCGTTATTATGTTGATATCAACGCAATTGTCAATGACCGGCCGCTTTGCTATCCCTGAAAGCGAAACGGCTGGCAACCCGAGCGGAGGACGCAGCATGTTCGTTCAGCCCTATCTGTTTTTCGAAGGCCGCTGCGAGGAGGCCATCGCGTTCTACGAGAAGACGCTCGGCGCCAAGGTCGAGGCGGTCATGCGCTTCAAGGAAGCGCCCGATCAATCGATGATTTCGCCGGGCAGCGGCGACAAGGTGATGCACGGCGCCATCAAGATCGGCGACAGCACATTGCTGATGTCCGATGGCCGCAACACCGGCAAGTCGAATTTCCAGGGTTTCGCGCTCACGATTTATCCCAAAGACGAAGCCGAAGCCGACAGACTGTTCGGCGCGCTCGGCGAAGGCGGCGAGGTGCGCATGCCGATGGACAAGACGTTCTTCGCCAAGCGCTTCGGGATGCTCGCCGATAAATTCGGCATGGGCTGGATGATCATCGTTCCGGCCAAATGAGCGTCATCGCGCAACACGATTACAAGGCAGTTCCATGTCGCTCAAGCTTTATGACCATCCTCTGTCGTCGTTTTGTCACAAGGCGCTGATCGCGTTGTATGAGAACGACACGCCGTTCGAGCCGATTGTCGTTAATCTGTCCGATGAAAAGTCGAGCGCCGCGCTGCGCACGCTGTGGCCGATCGCCAAATTCCCGGTGCTGCGCGACGAGACGCGCGACTGTACCGTGGCCGAGGCGACCGTCATCATCGAGTATCTCGACGCGCATTATCCGGGTGCGACGCGATTTATCCCCGCCGACACCGATCGCGCCTGGCGGACGCGGATGTGGGACCGCTTCTACGACAACTACGTCCATATCCAGATGCAGAAGATCGTCGGCGACAACTTGCGTCCGGCCGGCGGCAAGGATGCCGTGGGCGTCGAGCAGGCGAAAGCGATGCTGCAAAAATCCTACGCGATGATCGACAGGGAAATGTCCGGCAAAACCTGGGCGATGGGCGACGCGTACAGCCTGGTCGACTGCGCGGCCTCGCCCGCATTGTTCTACGCAAACACGGTCATGCCGTTCGAGCGCGCGCAGCGCAATCTCGCGGCCTATTTCGACCGGCTGATGGCGCGGCCGTCCTACGCGCGCACGCTCAAGGAAGCCGAGCCGTTTTTCGAATATTTCCCACTCGATAAAAAGCCGCAGATTGCCAGGGAGAATGCGTGATGCTGGAACAAGGCAACGTGGCCTCATCCAAGGATTTCGTCATGTCGCGCGTGTTCGGCGCGCGACGCGATGTCGTGTGGCAATGCGTCACCGATCCGGAGCGCATGAAGGACTGGTGGGGCCCCAAGGGCGTCAAAATCCTCAAATCCAAAATGGATCTGCGCGTTGGCGGCAGCTACCTCTACGGCATGCAGACGCCCGAAGGCACCGTGATGTGGGGCAAGTTTGTCTATCGTTCCATCACCCCGCCGCAGCGGATCGAATTCGTCAATTCGTTTTCCGATGAAGCCGGCGGCCTGACGCGCCATCCTTTAGCGCCGAACTGGCCGCTGGAATTGCTGTCGGTCTTCACCTTCGAGGACGAGCCCGGCGGCAAGACCAGGTTCACCATCCGCTGGTCGCCGCTCAATCCCACCGCCAAGGAGCAAATGACCTTCGATGAAGGCCACGCCAGCATGACGCAAGGCTGGGGCGGAACGATGGAGCAGCTCGCCGACTATCTGACCAAGGCTGCCTGACCCTCACGCCCACCGCAACAACAAGGAACGCACCATGGCTTACGTCGATGGAATCATCATCCCCGTCCCAAAGAAGAAATTCGCCGCCTATCGCGCGATGTCGAAGACATTCGGCAAAGTGTGCCGCGAGCACGGCGCGCTGGAATACCGCGAAAGCGTCGCCGACGACGTGAAGGTCGGAAAGCGGACGTCGTTTCCGCGCAGCGTCAAGCTTAAAGCGGGCGAGACCGTGGTCTTTGCATGGGTCGTCTACAAATCGCGCGCGGCGCGCGACCGCGCCACGAAAAAGATCATGAAGGACAAGCGCGTGGCGGCGCTGATGAATCCGAAGTCCGCGCCGTTCGACGGCAAGCGGATGATCTTCGGCGGTTTCAAGACCTTCATCAGTCTCTAGCGCGGTGTTGAGAGGACGATTGACCCATGCAGCCTGCCGGAAATCTCATCGCGCCCTGTCTCTGGTTCGACACGCAGGCCGAGCCGGCGGCGAAGTTCTATGTCTCCGTGTTCAGGAATTCCAGGCTCGGCCGCATCAGCCGTTACGGCGAGGCCGGGCAGAGCCACCACCAAAAGAAGCCGGGCTCCGTGATGACGGTGGAGTTCGAGCTCAACGGACAAAAATTCACCGCGCTCAACGCCGGGCCGCAGTTCAAGTTCAGCGAAGCCGTGTCGTTCCAGATCATGTGCGACACGCAAGCCGAGATCGACCATTACTGGGACAAGCTCACCGCCGGCGGCGAGGAAGGCCCCTGCGGCTGGCTGAAGGATAAATTCGGCCTGTCATGGCAGGTGACGCCGAGCGCGATCCCGGCGATGGTGGCGGATCCCGATGCGGCGAAATCCGGCCGGGTGGTCGAGGCCATCATGACGATGAGGAAGCTCGACCTCGCCAAACTCGAGCACGCATACGCAGGCACGAACGTTTAGTCGCGACATGGAGCATCGACAATTTCGGAAACTGGTCGCGCACGCTAACTCCCTCCCCCGATAGGGGAAGGGATAATCCTCATATCTAAACCAGCCTCCACGCGATCCACGCCAGCAGAAGCGCGATCGTCCACAGCGCGGCAGATGCCCAGCGGTTGCGCCGCGCCTCGGCGCGGCCGATGGCCGCAACCGTTTCCGGCGACAGCACCAGCCCATCACGCGTCAGATCGTCGAATTGATCGAGCAGGCTTGCGCCGCGCGTAAGCAGACCGGGCACCTGCACCAGAAAACGTCCGACCTCGCCGGCGCCGGCCGCGGCGTCCTCCAGCTTGCCGACCGGCCCAAGATGGCGCTCGATCCATTCGCGCACCACCGGGTCGGCCACCGCCCACATGTCGAGATGCGGGTCGAGCGAGCGGGCGACGCCCTCGACCACCACCATCGTCTTCTGCAGGAGAAGCAGCTCGGGCCGCGTGCGCATGTCAAAGAGGCCAGTCACCTCGAAGAGCAGCATCAGCAGCTTCGCCATCGAAATATCTTCGGCGGTGCGGTTGTGGATCGGTTCGCCGATGGCGCGGATCGCCTGTGCGAAGCCTTCGACCGAGTGATGGCGCGGCACATAACCGGCGTCAAAATGCACTTGCGCCGTTCTTTGATAATCGCGCGTGATGAAACCGAATAAAATTTCGGCGAGAAACCGCCGCTCCTTCGGCCCGAGCCTCCCCATGATGCCGAAATCGACCGCCACCAGCCGCCCGTCGGCGTCGACGAACAGGTTGCCGGGATGCATGTCGGCGTGGAAAAAGCCGTCGCGCAGCGCGTGGCGCAGGAAGCTCTGGATCA
>DATATS010000224.1:0-3237 GCA_036268675.1 Pseudolabrys sp. | reverse complement strand
AGCCAATTTCGCCTCGCGATTGACGCGGGCGCTTACCGTTGCGCCCCGCGCAGCATGGTCATGAAACGCACTTGCTCGTTCGCGTCGTCACGGAACGCACCGGCGAAATGCGTGGTTACTGTCAACGCGCCGGCCTTTTCGACGCCGCGCAACGACATGCACATGTGCTCGGCCTCGATCATCACCGCGACGCCGCGCGGCTTCAATATCTCGTCGATCGCGGTCGCCACCTGCGAGGTCAGGTGCTCCTGTGTCTGCAAACGCTTGGCGTAAACATCGACCAGCCGCGCCAGCTTCGACAGGCCCACCACCCGATCGGTCGGCATGTAGGCGACATGCGCCTTGCCGAAGAACGGCATCATGTGATGCTCGCAATGCGAATTGAAGCCGATGTCCTTGACCAGCACGAAATCGTCGTAGCCGCCGGTCTCGCTGAAGGTGCGGTCGAGCACTTCCACCGGGCATTCGCGGTAGCCGCGATAGAGTTCTTCGTAGGCGCCGATGACGCGCTTGGGCGTTTCAAGCAAGCCTTCGCGGGCGGGATTGTCGCCGGCATAGGCGATCAGCGTGCGCACGGCGGCTTCCGCCTGCTCGCGCGAGGGACGCGGCTCGATTTGTGCCGGCGCTGCGCGCACGTGCTCGGACAGGCCCTGCTTGGGCCACGGCGTAATGTTGGTATTCTTTGAGTCTGAAAACTTGGCGTCCATCACGGTCTCCGTTCGACCGGCACTCACCCTTGCGGGCTGCACCGGGAGTGTCACCGGGTCGGCCGCGTCAGCTCCCGTTTCGGGGCGACTGGACGCCGCATTCCCATTCGGCATGGCTCCCGCGCCAGACGAGGAGCCATGCACCCCTTCTCGCAGGCCGGGGCCGATCCCTATATATTCGTTTGCAGGCCAAGGGCAATCGGCGCCCCCAACAAAACGTTCCAAATTCAATGCTTAACGACGTCTACAATGCCAAAATTCTCGACCTGGCGGGCAATATCCCCCGTCTGGGGCGGTTGCCTGCGCCCGACGCCAGCGCCACCGCCCATTCCAAGCTATGCGGTTCCACCGTCACCGTTGACCTGAAAATGAACGGCCCGGTGGTCAGCGATTTCGCCCATGACGTGAAGGCTTGCGCGCTCGGCCAGGCTTCGTCCTCCATCATGGCGCGGTATGTGGTCGGTTCGAAGCCCGACGAATTGCGCAATCTGCGCGAGACGGTGCGCAAGATGCTCAAGGAAAATGGCCCGCCGCCGGAAGGCAAATGGGCCGACATCGCGGTGCTTGAGCCGGTGCGCGACTACAAGGCGCGTCATGCGTCCACGTTGCTGACGTTCGACGCGGTGGTGTCGGCGCTCGATCAGATCGAGGCCAAGCGCTCGCAGAAGCAGGCTGCCGAATAAACTATTTTACCGACGCGATGCTGCCGGTGTGAGGCGCCGTCAAGGCGGCGCGGTCGCCAAGCGCCTTGCCGCTGCATGCCGCGGTCAATTGCGCAAGGCTCGCCTGCGCGCCGGTATTGCCGAGCCGGATGTCGGTCGTGAAATAGCCGTTCTTCGTCAGGGCGCCCTTGCGCTCGAAACTCCTGGTCCCGATCACCATCGAATGACTGCCGGCCGCAGCAAAAGCTTCGATCGAGGACGCGGCCGCGTCGCCGGCTGCGTAGGTGACGAGCTCGTCCGGCTGGCTGCGGCGTTCGGACGACACCACCTTGAGCGGCGTCGATAGATTGCCCACCGTCACGTCGACACTGGCAAGCCTCGCGGGAATGACGCTTTGATCGCCGTCATGCCGCCGCTCGATGTAGCTCACGTGATAATTGCCGGCTCGCGCGCCGCAGGCGACGATCAGATCGAAACTGCCGATCTCATCGCCTTCCACCGTCAACGGATGGCGGCGCGCCAGCACCGCGGACCCGGCGCGGTCGATCACGCCCCAGTGCCGCTCGCTGATTTCGGTGGCCGTGGCGCCGCCATTGAGCCGCGCGACCGGCGTCGCGGCCGAGGATGACGCTACCGTCGCGCCCGCTTGCGGCGCCGGCTGCTCCAGCGTCGCGACGTGCATGCGGCGCGTTTCGTCGGCCGTCAAAGTATGCATCGGCTCCCATGGCGGAATGCGCAGCGAAAGATCGAGCAGTTCGATCGAGCCGCCCATGTCGACGGTATATTGCGCGAGCCGTCCGATATCGCGCTGAACCAGCACCAGATCCTCAGCCGAATAATTCGCCGCGGTCGGATCGTTGCGGCGGTCGCCGAGCCAGATCTGATGCACCATCACGCGCGCCTGCGACGGCACCACGCGGTGAACGCCGCCGAGCAGCACGAAGGCGCACATGGATTCACAGTCGGCGTGCGGCGAGAGACTCGCGCGCGGCGTTGCCTGGCGCGCACCATCGAGATCGATGAGGCGGCCGACCGTGGTGTCGAGATTGAGACGACGGATCGCGCGGCCAAGCTTGATGGCGCCGTGCACCGAGCCGCCGTCCGAATCCAGCACCATCATGGCGCCGGACAGATTGCGATCATGCGCGAAGGTTTCGAAATCCTGCGGCGTCTCGGCGGTGATCGCGCCGCTTGCTGCGATCATCAGGCGGCATTGACCGGCGCAGGCGGCGGGCGGTCCTTGCAGACGCAATTCGAAATGCATCGGCAGCGCGCGATCGGAAGCCCCCGCCGCGGCGGGCAATAAAATTCCCGGCGCCGCCAAAGCAAGCGCATAGGCAATCGCAAGGGAGCGACCCATTCTTCCCCCTTATGCCAACCGAGCCCTTCTTGCGGCGTGAACATCCACGCTCTTATTGGGCTTCAGCGGCCTATAACCCCCAGCACGTGTGTGTATGTCTTTTTTAGTAAGCGCGCAGATTCGCGTCTAGTGTAAAATAGTCGCTATCGGCATCTCATTTGTGCATGGCGTTAAGCGAGTTCCAAAATGCGCTGCGCGATGGAACTTTTCTGGAAAGTTTTCGTGGAACTCCGGCGATGTCCATGAGCGTAAGCGCAAATTCAATCGCGATGCTGGCGCGCCTGCCGCGGCTTGCGGGACGCGGGCTGGTGATCCTGTACCGCTATACATTGTCGCCGCTGATCGGGCCGCGCTGCCGGCACCTGCCGACCTGCTCGGATTTTGCCGAGCAAGCGATCGAGCGTTTCGGATTGTGGGCGGGCTCGTGGATGGCGCTTGCGCGCATCGTCCGCTGCCATCCGTGGGGCACCTCCGGCCTCGATTTCGTGCCAGCGACGTTGCCCGCGAA
>DATATS010000223.1:0-4109 GCA_036268675.1 Pseudolabrys sp. | reverse complement strand
CCGGTTCCCGGAACGGTCAATTGCAGAAATCGGTGCCCTGTCAGTTGCGACAGGCGGTGAGGATCGAGCGCCTGACCGTGCGAATTGCCAAAGATCGCGGAATCGAAATCGGGATCGCGGGCATTGCTTGCGTTCGAAAATCGCGCGTCGTGGTCGGCAACACCGCGCGCAATTGAAATAGGCGAGCGGCCCGAGTCGAAAGGATCGGACAGGAATACGACGAGATAGACCAATAATAATCCGCCGAAAAACGTCCGCAGGAACGTCGAGGCGAAATGCGGCCAGGAACGGTCCTGACCGGCAATTGCGGATAACCACGTGAAGGGCTTCAGGGGCAAAGCCAATTCTCAGAACTGGAAATAGATGAAAGGGACCAGCTCTTCCTTGCCGACCCGAAAAATACAGATCAGTGCGACAATGGCGGCGATGGTGGCGAGCCGTGGTTGTGGCCTGAGAATGCCGCCCTTGATCTCGTGCGCCGATGGCACCAGGACCGAGACCGCCGCCGCGATGATGAGCAGGGGGATTTCCTGCAAGCGCCCGGCAAATCCATGCAGGCCGCCAAGCGAGCCAAGAATGGATAAGGCTGTGCCGATATCGCTCGCCCGAAACAGCACCCAGCCGGCAAGGACAAAGAGCATCGTGATCGCCCAGGCCAAAACGCCGGGCATCGGCCGCGTCACGCTTTTCCACGCGCGACACACGACAAGTCCGGCGCCGTGCCAAAGGCCCCAGACCACATAGGTCCAACCGGCTCCGTGCCAGAGCCCGCACAATCCCATCGTGATCATCGCTGCCAGCACGTAGCGAACCCGGCCGGCGCGGCTGCCGCCCAGCGGGATGTACAAATAGTCCCGCATGAATCTGGAGAGTGAAATGTGCCATCGCCGCCAGAAATCGCTCAGATCGCGCGCCAGGTACGGCCGTCGGAAGTTCTCCGGCAGAAGCAATCCGAATAGCAGCGCCATCCCGATGGCCATTTCGGTATAGGCGGAGAAATCCAGGAAAAGCTGAAAAGAAAATCCAAGCGCTCCCGTCCATGCCTCGCCAAAATCGAGTGGGCGGGTGCCGGCATTTGCAAAGACCGTGTTGACCGTTCCGGCGAGCATGTCGCCAAGCAGCACCTTTTTGGCAAAGCCAAGCGTGAACAGCATGAGACCGATGCTGACCCTCTGCCAGAGCCCCGGCCTGCGCGGGTCCTCCGCGAATTGCGGGATCAGTTCATTGTGCCGCACGATCGGGCCCGCGATCAGGTGCGGGAACAGCATCACGAACACGGCAAACTGCCGAAACGGATAGATCGGCGCGTCATCGCGAAGCCGGTCGACCAGATAGGAGATCAACTGAAACGAGAAGAAACTGATTCCGATCGGCAAAATAATGTTGGCATGCGGAAGCGTCGTGGCGGTCACCGCCGCCAGCGACTTCAAGGCGAAGTCGAGATATTTGAATGTCCCGAGCGATATGAGATTGACGCAAATCCCGACGATGAGAAACGCTCGCCTATTCGTGCGCGCTGCCAGCAGCGCCAGCACCCATGTCGCGCCGATCTGGCCGAGCAGCAGCGGAATGAAGCGGACATCCCACCAGCCATAGAAAAATAGCGACGCGGCAATCAGCACCCATTGCCGGCGGGGCGCCGACGCGGCGACCAGGTAATATGCAAGAAGCGAGGCCGGCAAAAATACAAGAATGAAAAATTGCGACTGAAACAGCATCGTGCCAACCGATTAATGACGGTCGATTCTGTCGTCGATCGCATGAGTCATGTCAATCTCAGGCGGCGCGGCGGTGGCGACGCGCCCGCACCGTCTTTGTGAATCCGTGCCGCTAGATGCGCTCGGGCACATGGTCCGTGCGCGCCAATGACGAGAAGCGCGTCACCGGGCCGTCGAATTGCAGTTCGACCGTGCCGGTGGGCCCGTGGCGCTGCTTGCCGATGATGACTTCGGCCTTGCCGTGTACCTTGTCGCTTTCCGCCAGCCATTCGGCGAATTTCTCGCGGTTGGATTCGAGCGGCTTGCGCATCAGGTGGTAGTATTCCTCGCGATAGACGAACAGCACCACGTCGGCGTCCTGCTCGATCGATCCCGATTCACGCAAATCCGAGAGTTGCGGGCGCTTGTCGTCGCGGCTTTCCACCTGGCGCGAAAGCTGCGACAGAGCCAGGATCGGGACGTTGAGTTCTTTCGCCAGCGCCTTGAGCTTGGTGGTGATCTCGGTGATTTCCTGCACGCGATTCTCGGACGAGCGGCGCGTCGAGCCTTGCAGCAGTTGCAGATAGTCGACGATCAGGAGATCGAGCCCGCGCTGGCGCTTGAGCCTGCGCGCGCGCGCGGCGAGTTGCGCCACCGACAGGCCGCCAGTTTCGTCGACGAAGAATTTCAGGTTCTGCAATTCGATCGAATAATCCTTGATGCGCTCGAAATCGGCTTCGCTGATGCCGCCGCGCCGGATCAGGTTGGACGGGATGCCGGTCTGCTCGGCGATGATACGGGTGGCGAGCTGCTCGGCCGACATTTCCAGCGAAAAGAAGCCGACCACGCCGCCGTTGGTGGTGACGGTGTGGCCATCGGGGCGCACCTCGCCCCGCCACGCTTTGGCGACGTTGTAGCCCATGTTGGTTGCGAGCGCGCTTTTGCCCATGCCGGGACGTCCCGCCAGGATGATCAGGTCGGACGGCTGCAAGCCGCCCATCATGCGGTCGAGGTCTTCCAGTCCGGTGGAAACGCCCGACAGCTTCCCATCGCGCTGGAAGGCATGCGCCGCCATGTCGATCGCGGTCGTCAGCGACTGCGAGAACAGCTGGAATCCGCCGTCGTAGCGCCCAGTCTCGGCCAGTTCGTACAGCCTGCGCTCGGCATCCTCGATCTGGTTGCGTGGCGAAAAGTCGACCGGTGCGTCAAATGCCACATTGACCATGTCCTCGCCGACCTGGATCAGCGCGCGGCGGATCGACAGGTCATAGATAGTACGGCCGTAATCCTCGGCATTGATGATGGTCGTCGCCTCGGCGGCGAGGCGGGCGAGATACTGGCTCACGTTGAGCCCGCCGATATCGATATTGCCGTCGAGGAAGGTCTTGAGCGTGACCGGGGTCGCGGTCTTGTTGGCGCGGATCAGGTCGCGCGAAAGCTGGAAGATCTTCTGGTGGATCGGCTCGAAGAAATGTTCCGGATTGAGGAAGTCGGACACCCGATAGAGCGCTTCGTTATTGACCAGCACCGCGCCCAATAGCGCCTGCTCCGCCTCGATATTGTGCGGTGCAGAGCGAAACGGCAGGGCAGACTCTTCGGGCTGCTTGCGGACGACTGATTCGAGTGGGGCCATACGGATGCCTGTTCCGTCAATTTGACGAAACTTTGTTGCATCATGGCTTACACTGCTTGTGGGCTTGCGCGACGGCGCAGGTGCAATGATCGCCGCTTTCCACGCTAATCACCGCCGATGAAAAATAGCCCTGCGTGCCGGCTCTCGCGGGCTTGACCCTCGCATGAACAAGGCTGTAGCGGCCAAGCCGCTATTCGCCCGCAAGGCGCAGCGGCGCCCGGCTGCGGCCTTCGATCGCGCGCAAGCGCTGTTCCTCGCGTCCGATATAGTCACGCGTCATCGGCACAACGTCTTGCCGCTTGGTAAGCTGGATCTGGAACACCATCAGGTTCTGCTCGCGAAACGCCATTTCCGACGACGCCAGATAGAATTCCCACATGCGTTCGAAGCGCTCGTCATAAATTCGCTCGATCTCCTCGCGGTGCGCGAGGAAGCGTTCGCGCCAGAGCTTGAGTGTCTCGGCGTAGTGCAGGCGCAGGATTTCGATATCGGTCACCAGCAGCCCGGATTGCTCAATGCGCGGGATGACCTCCGACAGCGACGGGATATAGCCGCCGGGGAAGATGTATTTCGAAATCCACGGACTGGTCCGGCTCGGCCCTTCTGAGCGGCCGATCGCATGCAGCAGCATCACGCCATCATTGGCGAGCAGTTGGGCGCTCTTGCGGAAGTAGGTGGCGTAGTGATTGACGCCGACATGCTCGAACATGCCGACCGACACGATACGGTCGAACGGGCCCTCGACGTCGCGGTAATCCCGCAATTCGAAGCGGGCCTGT
>DATATS010000222.1:0-9688 GCA_036268675.1 Pseudolabrys sp. | reverse complement strand
CTCCACCTCTTCCCGCGCCACCATCGGCGGCATGGCCGGCAACAATTCCTGCGGCGGCCGCTCGATGCGCTACGGCACCACGCGCGACAACGTGATCTCCATCGAGGCGATCATGGCCGACGGCACGCTCGGCCATTTCGGCCGTATCGGCGGCAGCCTGAGCGATGTCCCGGCCCCCCTCCGCCCCCTCGCCAAGGACCTGCTGGCGATCGGCGCGCGTGAGGCCGCCGAGATCGAGGCGCGCTTCCCAAAAGTCCAACGCCGTGTCGGCGGCTACAATCTCGATGCGCTGGTGCCCGGCAAAAACGACATCAACCTTTCTCATATTCTGGTCGGTGGCGAGGGTACGCTCGCCTTCTCGACGCGCATCGAATTGAAACTGTCGCCGCTGCTGCCGCGCCGCGCGGTCGGCGCGGTGCATTTCGGTAGCTTCTATCAGGCGATGGATGCCGCCCAGCACATCGTGCGGCTTGCGCCGATTGCCGTGGAATTGATCGACCGCACCATGATCGAGCTCGCGCGCGCGATTCCCATTTTCCGGCCGACGCTGGATAAGTTCGTGCGCGAGACGCCGGAAGCCATCCTTCTGGTCGAATTCGGCGAGGACGATCAGGAGGAAAATCTGCGCCGGCTGCGGCGGCTCAAGGAGCTCATCGGCGACCTCGGTTTTGCGTGGGATAAAAGCGGCGCGCAGTGGGGCGGCGTAGCCGAGGTGCTCAGTCCGGAATTGCAGGCGGCCATCGCCGACGTGCGCACGTCGGGCCTCAACATCATGATGTCGATGAAGGATGAAGGGAAGCCGGTGTCCTTCGTCGAGGACTGCGCGGTGCCGCTCGAACATCTGGCGCAATATACTCAGCGCCTGACAGGGATTTTCGAGAAACACGGCACGCGCGGCACCTGGTACGCGCATGCCGGTTCCGGCTGTTTGCACGTGCGCCCGATCCTCAATCTGCGGCAGGACAAGGATGTCCATGCCATGCGCGAGATCGCGGAAGAGGCATTCGCAATGGTGCGCGAATACAAAGGCTCTCATTCCGGCGAGCACGGCGACGGCCTGGTGCGCGCGGAATTCAACGAGGTCATGTTCGGCTCGCGGCTGGCGCGCGCCTTCGAGCAGGTCAAGGACCGTTTCGATCCGGACGGTTTCTATAATCCGGGGAAGGTGGTGCGGCCGCCGAAATTCGACGACCGTAGCCTGTTCCGCTACGCGCCCGGCTACCGCGGCGAAACCGTAACGACGCATCTCGACTGGTCGGCCTATCCGGGCGCCGGCAAGGGATTCCAGGGCGCCGTGGAGATGTGCAACAACAACGGCGCCTGCCGCAAGCTTGCCGGCGGCGCGATGTGCCCGAGCTATCGCGTCACCCGCGACGAGCGCGACGTCACGCGGGGGCGCGCCAACACGCTGCGGCTGGCGGTGACGGGTCAGCTCGGGCCCGACGCGCTCGCCTCCGACGCGATGGCCGAGACGCTCAAGCTGTGCGTCTCCTGCAAGGCCTGCCGGCGCGAATGTCCGACCGGCGTCGACATGGCGCGCATGAAAATCGAAGTGCAGGCGGCGCGCGGCTTCAGGCGCGGCTTCTCGCTGCACGACCGGCTGGTTGGCTGGCTGCCGCGCTACGCGCCTTATGCGGCAAAGCTCGCCGGCCTGATGAACATGCGCAACGACAGCCCAGTGCTCAAAATGCTGGGCGAACGCCTTGCCGGCTTCTCCGCGCAGCGCAGCCTTCCGAGATGGCGGCGCGATGTCTTCCGCGATCCGGGGGAAACAGCCGGCCCGGCGGATGGCCGCGAGGTCGTCCTGTTTGCCGATACGTTCAATCGCTATTTCGAGCGAGGCAATCTCGATGCCGCGCTCGGAGTGCTGGCCGCGGGCGGTTATCGCGTGCATTTTGCCAAGGCGGTCGAACAGACGGCGCGGCCGCTTTGCTGCGGACGCACGTTTCTGTCGATCGGGCAGATCGATCAGGCGCGCCGCGAAATGGAGCGCACGCTCGAAGCGCTGGCGCCTTATGTTGCGCGCGGTATTCCCATTATCGGACTGGAGCCGAGCTGCCTGCTCGGATTTCGCGACGAAATGCCGGCGCTGCTCAAGGGCGAGGCGGCGACCGCGCTGGCGGCGAACGCATTCCTGTTCGAGGAATTTCTGGCGCGCGAGCAGAAAGAAGGCCGGCTCAAGCTGCCGCTCGGCGCGCTGCCGAAAAAGGCGTTGCTGCACGGGCATTGTCATCAGAAGGCCTTCGACGCCATGGGCGCGGTCGAAAGCGTGCTGAGGCTGGTGCCGGAACTTTCCGTCGAAACGGTCGAATCGAGTTGCTGCGGCATGGCCGGGTCGTTCGGCTATGCAGCCGATACGATCGACGTCTCGCGCAAGATGGGAGAACTCTCGTTGCTGCCGGCGGTGCGCAAGGCGGGCGCCGACGCACTCATCGTTGCCGACGGCACCTCATGCCGGCATCAGATCCACGACGGCAGCGGCCGCGACGCGCTGCATGTTGCAAGGGTGTTGGAGATGAGCCTGGAGGCGGGTGCGGGCAACAGCCTCTCTCAGCCGCCGCTTCCGTAGAACACATGCACCAGCGCCAGTGAGATCCACGGCACGTAAGTGCAGAGCAGCAGCACGACCACCAGAGCGGCGATGAACGGCAAATTGACCTTGGTCGTTTGCCAGATGTCGGTCTTGGCGATGGCGCAGGAGGCGATCAGCACGCTCGCCACCGGCGGCGTCTGCTGGCCGATGGCAAGGTTGAGCGTCAGCACGAGTCCGAAATGAATGGGGTCGATGTGCACGGCGTTGATCATCGGCATCACGATCGGCACCGTCAGGATGATCGCCGCCGCCGAATGCAGGAACATGCCGAGGATGAGGAAGAACACATTGAGAAGCAGCAATATCAGATAGGGATTGGTGGTGATGCTGGTGATGCTGTGCGCCAGCGCCTGCGGCAATTGCGCCTCGGTCAGGAACGTGCCTATCAGCGCCGAGCTTGCCACCAGCAGCATGACCACGGCGGTTTGCACCGCGCCGTCGACGCAGGCCTTGCGCAGCACGCGCAAATCCAGTTCGCGGTAGATGACGATGCTGATGAACAAGGCGGCGGCGACTGCCAGCCCGGCGCCCTCGGTGGCGGTGACGAAGCCGCCGAAAATTCCGCCCAGGATGATGACCGGCAACATGAAAGCCCACGACGCTTCCTTGAGCGTCTGCCAGACGCGGGCAAGCTGGAATTTTTCCTCAACCGGGAAATTATATCGTACCGCCTGGATATAGGCGGCAACGGCAAGCCCCACGGCGCCGACAATGCCGGGCAGGATGCCGGCGACGAACATCTTCACGACCGAGGTCTGCGCCATCACGGCATAGAGGATCATCGGGATCGAAGGCGGGATGATGATGGCGAGGCTCGCGGAGGATGACGAAATGGCGGCGGCAAATTCCTTGCTATAGCCGCGCGAACGCATGGCCGGGATGAGGATGGTGCCGAGCGCGGCGACGCCGGCGACCGCCGAGCCGGAAATTTCGGCAAAGAACATCGAGGCGCCGATCGTCACCATTGCGAGGCCGCCGCGCACGAAGCCGCAGCACGCCGAGGTAAAGGCAATCAGACGGCGAGAAATGCTCGATGCGTTCATGATCGCACCGGCCAGGATGAACAGCGGGATGGCGAGCAACGGGAAGCTCGACGCGCCATCGAACATCACGAGCGCGATGTTGGGCAGATTGTCCGTGCCCTGGATCAGGAAGATGGCCACGGTGGCGACGACGGCGAGGGAAATGGCAATCGGTACATTGAGCAGCGCCAGCACGAGCATGCCGATGAGCATCAGGCCGATGGTCATTGCAGGCCTCCGGCCGGGCGGCTCTTGCCTTCATGCTCGCCCAGTTCGAGCGCCTCCTTGACCTCCAGATCGACAAAGCCGGTTGTGCGCGCTTGATGCAGCACCTCCGGTAGCCGCAGCAATTCCGCGATGATGAACATTATCGCGCCGACGGGAATGGCCGATTGCGTCAGTTGCGTCGGCACCGACGGCAGGCTCACCATGTGCTCGCCTTGCAGGATGATGAGAACCTTGAAGCCGTAGATCGCCAGCAGCACGAAAAACAAGATGACCACGGTCTCGGAAAAAATCGTCACGGCCACGCGCAGCTTTGGCGGCATGGCGTTGACGAGGCCCGGAACGCCGATATGCGCGCCGCGCAGCGCAGCCAGCGCCGAACCGTAATATGTGAGCCAGACCAGTCCGATCGAGGCGAGTTCATCGTACCAGGACAGCGCCTCGCCGACATAGCGGAACACCGCGCCGGCGATGATCAATGCCGTCAGCGCCACCATCAGGATGAGCGCGATGGTCTCGAGCAGATGCTCGTAGGCGGCGCGCACTTTCGAAAGGGTCAAGAAACTCCCCCGATTACGATATGGAAAAAGGGCCGGCCCGCCAGGGACCGGCCCGCAGCGATTGACGGAGCCTTACGAAGACTTGCCGAGCGACAGCGCCTTCTCGATCAGGTCGTGACCGCCCGGCACTTCCTTGGCGAAATCGTCATAAATCGGCTTGCTCGCCTTGATGAAGGCGTCCTTGTCGGCCTCGTTCACCTTGATGTTCGGATTCTTCCTGATCTGCGCGAGCAGCTTGGCGTCGAGATCGGCGGCCATCTTGTAGACCACCGGCTGCATTTCCTTCGCGGTCTGGTCGAGAATCTTCTGCACGTCGGGCGGCAGGCGCTTCCAGCTCGCGCCGGCGACGACATAAGACGGCGTGTAGACGTGCCCGGTCAGCGACAGATATTTCTGCACTTCCTGGAAGTGACCCGACACGATCTGCGCCAGCGGATTTTCCTGCCCGTCCATGGCGCCGGTCTGCAGCGCGACGAACACTTCCGAGAAGGCGAGCGGCGTCGGATTGGCGCCATAGGCCTTGAACATCTTCACGCGCCAGACGCCCTTCGGCGTGCGCAGCTTGACGCCTTCCAGATCTGCCGGCTTCGCGATCGGGCGCTTGTTGTTGGTGATCTGGCGGAAGCCGTTTTCCCATACCGCGATAATGTGATAGCCGGCCTTCTCCGCTTCCGGCACCAAAGTCGGGAACACGATGTCGTCGCGAATGCGCGCCATCTGCGCGCGGTCCTTCACCAGATAGGGCATTTCGAACAGGCCGAAGCTCGGCACATATGACGACATCACCGTGGACGGCAGCGCGAGGTCGACGGTCCCCAACTTAAGCTTCTTCATCAGTTCGGAATCGCCGCCGAGCTGGCTCGAGCCGTAGACCACGACCTTGGCCTTGTCGCCGAGCTTGGCATTGGCGCGCTTGGCGAATTCCTGCGCGCTCATTTCGAGCAATGAGCCGGGCTTGCCGACATGGCCGAATTTGATTTCGGTCTGCGCATAGGCGGTTCCCGCCAGCAGCGCGGCGAACGCAAGCGAGAGCAGCGTTTTGACAAACGTCATGATGTCCTCCCGAAGATTTTTGAGTTCCACCGCTTGACGCTGCGGCAGTCCGTTTCGTTGCGGTTATCAATGCAAATCGGGACGGCCGTGGCAAGGAGCCGACGTGTCGCGCCCGCAACAAAAGAACGACCCGCCCGGACGGGGAATGACCGGGCGGGTCTTATGGATCGGCGCAGGGATGGACGGGGGACTGACGCCGATCTCAACCGGTAAAATCAGGACTGGACGGGGACGCGGCTCCAGGCGCTGGCGTGGCCGGGGCGGCCGCGCAGTCATGGGTCGCCGTTGCGCGAAAAAAGGTTCAAAGATTTTCGGCGCGGCTTGCGCGGTCCGCCCGCGCAATGACAAGGTGCGGAAATGACGCGAATTGGCCCGATTTTATTGGCTTTGTCGGCCGGCTTGCTGGCCACTTTGGCGCCGGCGCAGGCGCAACAACAAGCCGGGCGGCTCGACAAGGTCCGTTTCGGCACAAATTGGGTGGCCGAGGCCGAGCACGGCGGTTTCTATCAGGCGCTCGCCGACGGCACCTACAAAAAATACGGGCTGGACGTGACCATCGTGCCGGGCGGCCCGAACGTGAACAACCGCATTTTGTTGCCGGTCGGCAAGCTCGATTTTTTCATGAGCGCCAATTCGCTGCAAAGCTTCGACGCGGTCGAGCACGATATTCCGACAGTCGCGGTGGCGGCGAGTTTCCAGAAAGACCCGCAGGTGCTGATCGCGCATCCGGACGTGCAAAAATTCGAGGATCTGAAAAACCTCACGCTGTTCGTTTCCAAGGAAGGCATGGCGAGCTATTTCCAATGGCTCAAGGCCGACTACGGCTTCGACGAAGCGAAAGTGAAGCCCTACACCTTCAACGCGCAGCCCTTTCTTGCCGACAAGAAATCAGCGATGCAGGGCTATGTCACCTCCGAGCCGTTCGCCATCGCGCAGAACGCGCATTTCGTTCCGAAAGTATTCTTGATCGCGGATTACGGCTTCAACAGCTATTCGACCTTGATCGAGACGCGGCGCGATCTGGTGGAGAAAAAGCCCGACCTGGTGCAGCGCTTCGTCGATGCGTCCGCTATCGGCTGGTATCACTATCTCTACGGCGACAGCGCCAAGGGCAATGCGCTGATCAAGCGGCAGAACCCGGAAATGACCGACGCGCTACTTGGCTTTTCGATTGCCAGGATGAAGCAGCACGGAATTGTGGACTCCGGCGACGCGCTCACGCTCGGTATCGGCGCGATGACGGACGCGCGCATGAAGAGCTTTTTCGACAAGATGGTGCATGCCGGAGTGGTGAAGGCGTCGATGGACTACAAGCGCGCCTACACGCTGCAATTCGTGAACAAGGGCGTCGGCGTCGACCTCAGGCCAAAGTAATGCGAATGGCGTCTCTCGATATTCCGTTCGTCCGCGCGAAAGCGGGGACCCAGTGCTTTTTGGCAAAGACTGGATTCCCGCTTTCGCGGGAATGAACGGGGGAGGCCATGCAGTCAGCGATCCCGGGCGCGAGCATTGTCTCCCTGCGCGGCGTCGGCAAGACGTTCGACAACGGCACCGTGGCGCTCGAGCGCTTCAATCTCACCGTGCGCGAAGGCGAGTTCGTCTCGCTGCTGGGGCCGTCCGGTTGCGGCAAGTCGACCGCGCTGCGCATCGTCGCAGGGCTGAGCGGCCCTTCCGAGGGAACGGTGGATTGGGCCGATACCGGCCGCGCAGGCAACAAGAGTATCGGGTTCGTGTTCCAGGAACCGACCTTGATGCCTTGGCGCGATGTCGCGGCCAATGTGCGCTTGCCGCTCGAACTTTCTCATGCCGCCGGCGCACCCGCACAAACGGCAGTGGCGCAAGCCTTGGAGCAGGTGGGACTTGGCGAATTCGCGCGCAGCTATCCGCGCGAATTGTCCGGTGGCATGAAAATGCGCGCCTCGATCGCTCGCGCGCTGGCGACCGAGCCGCCCCTTTTGCTGATGGATGAGCCGTTTGCCGCGCTCGACGAGATCACCCGCTTCAAGCTCAACAACGATCTGCTGGCGCTGTGGCAGCGGCTGCGCCGCACCGTCATCTTCGTGACGCACTCGGTGTTCGAGTCGGTTTATCTCTCCCAGCGCATCGTGGTGATGACGCCGCGTCCCGGTCGCGTGTTTACCGAGATTGCCGTCGATGCGCCCTATCCGCGCGACGAGGCCTTCCGCACGTCGGCCGAATTTGCGGGGTTTTGCCGGACGGTGTCCGCGACATTGTCGCAGGCGATGATGGGGGGCGTGCGATGAAGAAAAATCGGCTCATGCGCATCGCGCTGCCACTTCTGGTGCTCGCCATCGTCGTCACGGCCTGGGACCGGACGGTGTGCGTCTTCGATATCCAGCCTTTCGTCCTGCCGAGACCGGAACTGGTGTTGACCACGCTCATCGCCGACCGCAGCTTGCTGTGGCATTCGCTGCTGGTGACGCTCGGCATCACATTCGAAGGATTTTTCCTGGCCGCCGCCGGCGGCATTGCGCTGGCTGTCGCGTTCAATCAATGGCGCGTCGTCGAATATTCATTCTATCCTTACGCGGTCATTTTGCAGGTAACGCCGGTCCTCGCCATCGCGCCGCTGCTGCTGATCTACCTGCCGCAGCCGCTCGCCGTGCTCGCCTGCGCCTGGATCGTTGCGTTCTTCCCGGTGCTCGCCAACGCCACGCTCGGTTTGAATTCGGTCGATCGCAATCTGCTGGCGCTGTTTGCGCTCCACAAGGCCTCGCGCTGGCAGGTGCTGTGGAAGCTGAAGTTGCCCTCCGCGCTGCCGCAGATATTGGCCGGCTTGCGCATTGCCGGCGGATTGTCGCTGGTCGGCGCGGTGGTGGCCGAGATCGCGGCGGGCTCGGCCGGCGCCGGTTCGGGGCTTGCCTATCGCATCGCCGAATCCGGCTATCGCCTGAACATTCCGCGCATGTTCGCGGCGCTTTTATTGTTGTCGGCTGCCGGCGTCGCGATTTTCTTCGCGCTGTCGGCACTCTCACATCTGGCGCTGCGGCGCTGGCACGAAAGCGCGCTGCCGCGCGATTATTGACAGGCTTATCCCGCATGCCGGTCATGCGGGCGCGAATGGCACTCGCCACGGACCTTCGTCTTGGCTAGTTTTGGGTGGGAGGATTTTCATGTCCAATAAAATCGATCTTGGCGGCCGCAACGCGGTCGTCACCGGCGGAGCGCAGGGTATCGGCCGCGCCATCGTCGAGCGGTTTCTTGATTCGGGCGCAGCGGTCGCGATCTGGGATCGCGACACCGCGCTCGCCGGCAAGACCGCCAAGGAACTCAGCAGTCGCGGCAAGATCGTCACGGTCGCGGTCGACATCACCAAATACGATGAGGTCGAGCGCGCACGCGACGAAACGCTCAAGGCATTCGGCCGCATCGATATCCTGGTCAACAACGCAGGCGTGGCCGGGCAGAACATCAACACCTGGGACTATCCGGTCGAGGAATGGAGGCGGGTGCTGTCGATCAATCTCGACAGCCAGTTCTATTGCTGCAAGGCCCTGGTGCCGGGCATGCGCGCGCAGAACTACGGCCGCATCGTCAACATCGCCTCGATCGCCGGCAAGGAAGGCAATCCGAACGCGGTCGCCTATTCGGCCTCCAAAGCGGGCGTCATCGCGTTGACCAAGTCGGTCGCCAAGGAAACCGCCGACAAGGATATCTCGGTCAACTGCATTACGCCGGCGGCGGCCAAGACCGCGATTTTCGATCAGATGACGCAACAGCACATCGACTTCATGCTCGCGAAGATACCGCGCGGGCGTTTCGTCAAGGTCGACGAGATTGCGGCGCTCGCCGCCTTCTGCGCGTCCAGCGACTGCTCGTTTACGACCGGCGCGGCATTCGACATTTCCGGCGGACGGGCGACCTATTGATGTTTCTCGTTGCCATTCCGGACGTGTCGACCGTTCTCCGTCATCCTGAGGTGCGAGCCAACGGGTCTGCGCAGAGCGCAGCCCGATGGCAGGCTCCGCGAGCCTCGAAGGATGAACGGCCGTCGGAGCCGTCGCCCTTCGAGGCGCGCCCTTCGGCCGCGCACCTCAGGGTGACCGGCACAAGCCGCGCGGCGCGGTCGGGCCTTCAATGACCGATCCCAACGCTGCGCGCCGCATCCGTCTGACCGGCATCGCGCTGATGTGCTGCGCAGTGGCGTCGTTTTCGTGTCTCGACACGACCGGCAAATATCTCAACTACCACATGGACACAATCCAGGTGGTGTG
>DATATS010000221.1:0-4208 GCA_036268675.1 Pseudolabrys sp. | reverse complement strand
CGGCGAATGGATCGAGACGAAGTCCGATTGCCGCAGCAATTCGTCGAGCGTCACGCGACGCATGCCGGTGTCGCGCTCAGCCTCCGGTTTTGGGCGCGGGCTCCAATAGAGAAGCTTCATGCCGAAGCCGCGGGCGCGGGCAGCGACTGCCCTGCCGATCAGTCCGCCGCCGCCGATGAGGCCGAGCGTCCTGCCGTGCACGGCCACGCCGAGCAGATGCCGCGACTGCCCGCCGGGAAACTTGCCGGCGCGCGCGAGCCGCTCGCCTTCGCCCATGCGGCGTGCGGCGGACAGAATGAGACCGAAGGTCAGATCGGCGGTTGCTTCCGTGGTTATTGGCGCGGTGACCGTGACCGGGATGCCCCGCTTCGTCGCCTTTACGACGTCAATGTTCGACGGCGTGATCGATTGCGCGGCGACAAGACGTAGCTTCGGATTGGCGGCCAGCACCGCGCGGTCGATCTTGTCGTGCAGGAGGCAGAACAGGATGTCGGCTTTCTTCACGGCGGCGATCAGCGTCTTGTGCGGGATGATGCGGCTGTCGTCAGGATAAACCTTCACGCTGCTCGCAAGCGTACGCAGGCGCTGCAATGCGCTCTCGGCGATCGGCTGCGTGACGAAAATGCGTGGGCTTCCGCTCACCGCAGCCACCGCACAATCCCGGCAACGCCATCGACGGCGCATTGCGAGCCGTCGGGAATCTTGCGCGTGGCATCGAGCACACCCAGCACCATCGGAATGCCACGCTCGCGCGCCAGCGACGCCAAATGCGAGGTCGAACCGCCAAGTTCGGCGACCACACCCGACACGCGATTGAGAATATGCGTGAGCGAGGGACCGGCGACCTTTGTCACCAGCACATCGCCCGGTGCAACGCGCGATAGCTCACATTCACAATTGACGACGACAGCGCGCCCGGAGCCCCAGCCGACGCCGGCGGGATGACCGTTGATTCCGGGATGTTGCAGCCAGATTTCATCGGGCACGGTGGACGGCTCCATATGCAGGGGCCGCGATTGCAGCAGCCTGAAGCCGCTCTCATCCATCGCCCATTCGATCTCGACCGGTCCGCCCGCGAGTTTTTCCGCTCTGCGCAGCAAACGCCCAAGCGTGACCGCCTCGCCGGCTGACAGACACGGCTCGCTCACCAGATCGTCCGGCACCAGTTGCGGCGCCGACACGCCGTGCTCGCAGGTGTCGCGATGGCCCTTGCGGCCGGCTTCCACCGTGCGCAGGAAGCCGTTCTTGGCAAGCACGATGCGATCCGGCACCACCTCGCCCTGCGCAATCGCCGAACCAAGTCCCCAGGTTGCGGAAATGAGCATCTGCCCTTCCGCGGATTCGCTGAGACCGCCGCCGGAGCAGCGCGCGGCGATCAGCGGCTGGATCAGCACGCCCATCGCGGTGTCGGCAGGCGACAGGCCGTGATTGTCCATGTAACGGCGCGCATGCGAGGTCCACAGCGCCGCCCAGCAGGCCCTTACTGCCGTTAGAAATTCCGTTTCGTCCGTCAGGCCGAGAAAGCTTTCGAACTGGCCGGCAAAATTCGCGCCTTTGCGATCCTCGATCAACGCAGACGAGCGCACCGCGCCGCGCGGACTTTCGGCGCATTGCGCGCGCCATGCCGCGAGCAAGGGTTCGAGAATTTCCGGCGCGAACGGCTCCTGATAAAGCGCGAGCCTGATCTGCACCGACAGCTTACGCGAAGCCGGCAGATCGGCGTTGTTGTAGGCGCGAACGGCATCCCCGATGCCAAGATGACGAAGCTGATGCCGATAGGCTTCGGCCGTGAGCGCAAAGCCGCCCGGCGTCGGCAGGCCGGCTTGCAACAGCGTCGCAAGATTGGCTGCCTTCGGGCCGACGGTTTCGGGGTCGGTGGCGCCGGGGTCGCTGAGGGGGAGGATCAAGGCGGTCATTGCGACAAATATTTCAATCAGTGCCACGGGCTCGGTGCGCTCCCTCTCCCCTTGGGGGAGAGGGCTGGGGTGAGGGGGTTCCAAGCCTATCGATAGACCGTAACCCCTCACCCGTTTGCTTCGCTCGCGACCTCTCCCTAAGGGAGAGGTGAAGCAAGAATCATTTCACATGATCCCCATAACCCGGCAGCGGATCGACCACGGTGATCTGCTTGACCGGGAAGTTCGACACGATCTCGATTTCATTCTTCTTGACGATCAGCATTTCCTCGATGCGCACGCCGTAGCGGAATTTCTTGCCGTGCTGCGTTTCGAGCGCGAAGGTCATGCCCTCCTGGATTTCGATCGGATGGTCGAGCGACCAGATGCGCGAGATCACCGGCGGGTCGTATTGCGCGAGACCGAGGCCATGGCCCCAAAGGTTCGCGGCAGCCTGATCCTCGTCCTCGTAGCCCCAGGTCTCCATGGCCGAGGGCCACTTCATGGCGATGTCGCGCGTCGTCGCGCCGACCTTCACCGCGCCGATCGAATCGTAAAGCCACTTGAGCGCGGTGTCGTAAGTTTCCTTCTGCTCTTTCGAGGGCTCCTTGCCGACGCAATAGGTGCGGTAATAACAGGACTTGTAGCCGTTCCATGTGAGCGCGGCCAAATCCATGAACACGATGTCGCCGGGCTGGATGATGCGATCGGAAAAGTTGCGCCAGTTCGGCCAGGTGTTGGGGCCGGACGAGACGATCACGTCCTCGACGTCTTCCATGCCGGGGAAATTATAGAGATATTCCATCAGGTGCGCCGTCACCTGATTTTCGGTGATGCCGGGGCGCAGGAATTTCATGCACTCCCAATGCGTGGCGTCGCCGATGGCGCCGACGATGCGGAAACATTCCTGCTCGTCTTCACTCTTGACCGCGCGCGCGTCCATCATCGCGCTCATGCCGTCGGTCCAGTTGATGTTCTTTTCCTTGAACACGTTGATCATGTTGATGTCGATGAAGTCGACACCGAGCTTCTGCCCGGCAACGCCGTGCTCCTTCATCGCCTGGATAACGGCGTTGACGAACTTGTTGACCTGTTGCGTCGAGGCCGGACCCGCCGCGCCTTTGATCCAGGCAAACGAATGGCGCACGTTTTCCTTCGGGATCCACGGCGAGTGCCGCTCGATCTGGAATCCGAGATCGCCCTGCTCGAACAGAATGGGCGCGCCGTCGCCGCACAGCATGGCGTAGCGCAGGCCCGGCTTAAGCCGGTTCCAGCCCGGGGTCAGCGTGCCGGTCAAATAGCGCACGTTCTCGTCGTACATGCAGAGCACGGCGCCGAGCCCGTGCTTCTTCATCATCGTGCGTGCGCGCTCGGTGCGGTACGTGCGCAGGCGATCCCAGTTGATCCGCTGCTGCCAATCCAGGCCGGCAATGCCGAAATTCGCTGTTCCCATGGCATCCTCCCGCGCGGCGCTTCTTGGGTTGCGCCGCTTTATTTGATTGATTGGACGCGATGTTAGGCGGATGGTGGACTTGAAAGAAATAATATAATCTGCCAATCGCCATTAGTTTTCATAATACCGGTGCGGTGATGCGTCATATCCCCCTGCGGCAGATCCGCGCCGTCATTGCGGTGTGCGAGGAAGGCTCCTTCACCCGCGCGGCGGAACGCGAAAACGCCACCCAGTCCGGCATTTCGCAGCATGTGGCGGCGGTCGAGCGCAAACTCGACGTCAAGCTATTCGAGCGCGCCGGCGGCAAAGTAACGCCGACACCGGCGGGCTTGAGTTATTACAAGCGCTGCGTCGAAGCGGTCGGCACGCTCGAGCAGGCGGCGGAGGAAGCCCGCGCGCGCGCCGGCCAGGTCACCGGCGATCTGCGCATCGGGTTGATGCCGACCTTTACCCGCGCGGTGCTCGCGCCCGTGCTCGACGACTTCGTGCCGCGCTGCCCGGAAGTGCGACTGCACATCGTCGAGGGCTATAGCGGCCTGCTGACCGAAATGGTGCTCAACGACGAACTCGATTTCGCGGTGGTGCCGGCCTATGAGGGCACCGTCGGCTTGAAATCGCGATTGCTCGTGCGCGATCGCGAGATGCTGATTTCGGGTCCCAAGCGCGGCTTCACACCGCTTGCGCCCTTGCGCTTGGCCGAATGCAAGCCGTTGAAATTTGTGGTGCCCGGACCGGACAATATCCGCAGGCGCAACCTCGAAGTCTATTTCCAGACCCACGGCGTTGAAGTCGATGGCTTGCTGGAAATGGACGCCATGATCGCCACGCTCGAATTTGTCGCCCGCTCCGACTGGGTGACG
>DATATS010000220.1:0-6423 GCA_036268675.1 Pseudolabrys sp. | reverse complement strand
CGGCAGGATCACGTCGAGCGGGGTGCGCCAGATGCTGGTGGGGCTCGCATAATCGGGGCCGGCAGCGATCAGCACGGCGCCGCCGTCGCGCACATATTTGGTGATGTTATCGAAATAGATCATCGGCAGCACGCCCTGGCGCGCGTAGCGGTCGAAGATGATGAGCTGGAATTCCGAGATCTTCTGCTGGAACAGTTCGCGGGTCGGAAACGCGATCAGCGACAATTCGTTGATCGGCGTGCCGTCCTGCTTTTCGGGCGGCCGCAGAATGGTGAAATGGACCAGATCGACCGAAGCATCCGACTTGAGAAGATTGCGCCACGTGCGCTCGCCGGCATGCGGTTCGCCCGACACCAGCAGCACGCGCAGCTTGTCACGCACGCCGTCGATCGAGATCACCGCGCGATTATTGACCTGCGTGAGTTCGCCCGGCAGGGGCGAAGCCTCGACCTCGACGATATTGGGCCCGGCATGCGGGATCGGAACCTTGATCTTGATGTCGGTGTGCACGGCGACCACGCGCTTTTCGAGCACGTCGCCGTCGCGTTGCACGATCACCTCGGCGGTCCCGGGATGCGCGCCCTGATCCTCGATACGGAAGCCGATGGTCTGCGATTGGCCGACAATGCCGAAACGGGGCGTTGTGGTCAGCACCACGCGGCGGTCAATCTCGTCGGGATGGCCGGTGATCAAGGCGTGCACCGGCGCGGAAAAGCCCAGCGAGGATGCATTGTCCGGCACGTCGTGCACGCGACCGTCGGTGATGAAGATGGCGCCGGCAACGCGGTCGGGCGGCACGTCGGCAAGCATTGACGACAGCGCCGAAAACAGCCGCGTTCCGTCATGCTCGCCGTCGGCCGCGCTCGCATCGGCGACGCGCACTTCGAGCCCATTGATGCGCTTGAGCCGCTCGACCAGCGTGGCGCGCGCCTGTTCGGTCTGCGCGGAGCGGTCGCCGAAATCCTGGCTGGGGCTCTTGTCGACGACGACGGCGACGACCGAGGGGATCGGATCGCGGTCCTCGCGCGTCAGCGAGGGATTGGCGAGCGCCAGCACGAGCAACGCCAGTGCCACGGCACGCATCGGCGCGCCGCGGCTGCGTGCCAGCAACAGCAGGACGCTGATCAGCATGGCCGCGCCGAATGCCGCCCACACCACATAGGCGGGCACCAGCGGGGCAAATGAGACGCCAAGATTCAGCATGTCGCTCCTACTGCCCCAGCCGTTCCAGCAGCGCGGGGATATGCACCTGGTCCGCCTTGTAGTTGCCGGTGAGCGCGTACATTACGATGTTGACGCCGGCACGGAAGGCGAGTTCGCGCTGGCGCGGCTCGCCCGGCACAAGCGGCAGCATCGGCTGGCCGTCGGGCCGCATTGCCCAAGCGCCGGCGAGATCGTTGGAGGTGATCAGGATCGACGACACGCCATCGCCGGCGCGCGCCGGACGGTTGCTCTCGTCGTCCGGTTCGCTCGGCAACGCCTCGACCCAGAGTTGGCCGGAGGTGAAGCGGCCGGGAAAGTCGCGCAGCAGGAAGAATGTCTTGGTCAGTACGTGATCGCGCGGCACCGGCTCGAGTTCCGGAATATCGAGCGATGACAGGATTGCGCGCAGCGCCACCATGCCGGGCGTGTTGTTGTCGCCGCCGAGCCCCGGCGTTGCGTCGACCGCGTCGCGGGTATCGAACAGCACCGTGCCGCCGCGCTTCATGTAGGCGTCGATGCGGTCGAGCGCGACCTGCGAGGGTTTGGGCTGGCCGGGCACGACCGCCCAGTAGATCAGCGGAAAGAACGCCAGTTCGTCGCGCGCGGGATCGAGGCCGATCGGTTCGCCCGCTTCGAGCGCGGTGCGTTGCGCCAGGAACAGCGTCAGACCTTGCAAGCCCGCTTTAGTGACGGCGTCGACTTCCGAGTCTCCGCTGAAAACATACGCGAGATGGGTTCGCCGCGTCGCATCGATGGCGAACTCCCGCTCCTCCGGTGAAAGCTGATGAACCGGCGGCGCCTGCTTTTGCGGAGCCTGTACTTGAGGCGCCTGGGCCAGCGGCGCAACCTGCGCCTGCGCCGGATTGAACCAGGCCATGGCGGCCAGCGCTGCGGCTGCCAGCAAGGTCGCTGCCGCCGCGCGCCGGCGCGGCCATAGATTACCGAAGCCGCCGGAGAGCGAAATCATCACGATGGCGTCGAGGATCAGCAATGCGAGCGCGGCGAGAAAAATAGGTCCGCGCAGGTCGAGCGGTTCGCCATGCCGGTAGACGTCGATGCGCGCGCCCAGGCTCGATATGTCGAGCGGCGCGGGGCGGTCGTTCGGCTTGAGCGTATTGACCGCGACCAAACCCTCTGGCGGCCCGTAGAAGCCGGGCGGATGGTCGGCATCGGCGCGGCCGTTGAAATTGGCCGGGATCGGGCGTGCCATTGCCGGCGGCGGCGTAAAGGCGCCGAAGCCGTCGAGCACGCGCGTGGGCGGCACCGCCTGACTGGCGGCGTTGGCCGTGCCGGCGACTTCGCTGGTGCTTTCGTTGTCACTGGTTGCTCCCTCGCCGGAAAGCGCGACGATGCGCCGGAGCATGTCGACGAAGGTGCCGGCCAATGGCAGGTCCGACCAGCGCGTGTCGGCGGTCACGTGGAAGAGGATCAGCATACCCTTGCCGCGGCGCTGCGCGGTGACCAGCGGCGTGCCGTCGGCGAGCGTTGCCCATGTGCGGTCGCTCAACTGCGCATCCGGTTCGGCGAGCACCTGGCGGGTGACCGTCACGTCGTTCGGCACGGCCATCCCGTTGAAGGGGCTATCGCGCGAGAAGCCGGCGAGTTGCTGCGGCTTGTCCCAACTCAGGCTGCCACCGAGAATGCGGCCGCCGCGCCGCAGCTTCACCGGCACCAGATCGTCGTCGGCTCGCGCGAGATGAGGACCCGCAAAGCGCACGAGCACGCCGCCATTGTCGATCCATTTCTCCAACGGCGCGCGCGCCTCCGCGACATTACCGACGTCAGCCAAAATCAGCATCGGCAAATGCTGGTCAAGGAAGCGCGTGATTGCCGGGGCGGGTGCTACGCCTTGCGCTACGCGGACGTCGGCGAACGGATTGAGCGCGCGTGTGAGATAGTAAGTTGCGCCGAGCAGAGGCTGCGAGCGGTCGGCGTCCGATCCCGAGACGACACCGATCGTGCGCCGCCGCCAGCGCTTGTCGAGCAACTGCACGCTGCCGGCCGAGCGTTCGCCGACGATTTCCAGCCGCGCCACATCGTTACGAATCTCAACCGGCAGGTCGATCGTGGCATTGGCTTCGCGGCTGCCCGAACTGAAGCTGAATGGCGCTTCGCCGAGCGGAAGGCCTTTAAGGTCGATGGCGTTGACGATGCCATTGTCGCCGCCGCCGACCTGGGCGCGCAGCACCTTCACGGTCAACGCGCCGGCCGCGTTGTCGGCATCCGCCAGCGCGTGCGCGATCGGCAATCCGCCCTCGATCACGGTGACCGGATGGCTGCCGATAATGCGCTTGAGACCGGCGACGAATTCGCCACCCTTGCCGAGGTCGACGCCGTCCGTGAGCCAAACGACTTCGACGTCGGGGCTGCCTGCAAGGAAGCGGCCGATCAGCGGCAGGGCGTCCGTGCGATCGACGGTCTGCGGCTTGGGCTTGAGCTGCTTGATCTGCACGCGCGCGGCCCCGGCAAGCTGAAGGGAAATATCGTGCCCGGTTTCCGACAGCGGCAGTACGGCGACGCCACGATTGTCGACGGCCGCACGCGCGACCAATTCATCGGCGGTACGCAGCCGCGCGTCCCAGGAGGCCGCCGCCGCCCAACCGTCGTCAATCAGGATCAGCAGCGGCGCGGCGCGGCCGGCCGTGGCAATCGGCGGATTCCACAACGGGCCGGCGGCCGCGACAATGAGCAGGGCGGCAAGCGCGAGCCGCAGCAGGGTCAGCCACCACGGCGTGCGCGCCGGCGTTTCGTCCTTGGGCGCGATCGCGTACAGGAGCCGCGTCGGCGGAAAATTGACGCGGCGCGGGCGTGGCGGCACCAGCCGCAACAGCCACCACAGCACCGGCAGGCTGAGCAGGCCGAGCAGTATCAACGGCTGGGCGAAACCGATAGGCAGAGCGCCGATCACGCCGCTCTCCCAGGGTTGCCCGGCCCGTGCCGGCTGCCGATCGTCGAGGATTGCATATTGGCGCCCATGCGCGAATGCAGCACCAACAGCAATTCGCTGGCGGGGCGGTCGGTGCGGTGGACGGCGAAGCTCCAGCCGCGCAAATCGGTTTCGGCGCGAATGGCGGCGCGGTGACGCGCTATCAGGCCCTGATAGTCATTGCGCCAGGTCTCGGCGCGGCCGGCTGTGACCGAGCCTCCGCTTTCCGGCTCGATGAATTCGACACGGCCCGAATAGGGGAAGCTTTCCTCGGCCGGATCGACGATCTGTATGACATGGCCGTGCGCGCCGCTGCCGGAAAGCTGGGCGATGGTTTGCCGCACGTCGGCGATCGGGCTCCACAGGTCGGACAGCACCACGATCTCGGATAGCGGCGAGGGCGCAAACGACGGCGGCAGGCTGGCGCGCTCCAGCGGATCGAGCAGGATCGCCTGCGCCATTTTCTCGATCACGTTGCGATTGGCGGTCGGCCGCATCAGGCCGGGAATGCCGACGCGCTCGCCGCCCTGCACAAGCACCTCGGCCAGCGCAAAGGCCACGACCAGCGCGCGATCGAGCTTGCTGTCGGGGACGAGCGGCGACGCAAACGCCATCGAGGACGAACGGTCCGGCCAGATCCATATTGTGTGCGAGGCTTCCCATTCGCGCTCGCGCACATAGAGATGATCGTCGCGCGCCGAGCGGCGCCAGTCCACGTTCTGCGCCGGTTCGCCCGACATGAAGCGGCGGTATTGCCAGAAATTCTCGCCCGGGCCGGCGCGCCTGCGGCCGTGCAGCCCGTGAATGACGGTGGTCGCCACCCGGCGCGCCTCCAGGATCAGCCGCGGCATGGCATCGGCGAGCGTGCGCCCGCCGCCCGTTGCGTGCCGTACTGCCGTCGCCTCGATGTCGCTGAGCCTGAGCTCCGCCATCTGGCTTACCCGATGCGCGCTTTCAGCCGCCGGACCACGTTGGGAATGGTTTCACCCTCCGCGCGGGCGGCAAAGGTCAAGGCCATGCGGTGCTTGAGCACCGGTTCGGCCAATTCGACGACGTCGTCCACCGATGGTGCGAAGCGGCCGTCGAGCAGGGCGCGGGCGCGCACCGCCAGCATCAGTGCCTGGCTCGCGCGCGGACCGGGACCCCAGGAGATGACCTTGCCGAGATCGCCCGCTTCCGGGCCGGGGCGCGCAGAACGCACCAGTTGAAGGATCGCCTCCACCACCGACTCTCCGACCGGCAGGCGGCGTACCAGCCGCTGCGCGGCAACGAGGTCGTCGGCCGTCATGGCCTGGCTCGCGCGTGCGGCTTCCGCGCCGGTGGTGTCGAACAGGATTTTGCGCTCGGCGGCGAGATCGGGATAGTCGACGTCGACTTCCATCAGGAAGCGGTCGAGCTGGGCTTCCGGCAACGGATACGTGCCTTCCTGCTCCAGCGGGTTCTGCGTCGCCAGCACATGGAACGGTCGTGGCAGATCGTGGCGGACGCCGGCGATCGTCACGTGCTGCTCCTGCATCGCCTGCAGCAGCGCCGACTGCGTGCGCGGCGAGGCGCGGTTGATCTCATCGGCCATCAGCAATTGGGCGAACACGGGCCCGGCTATGAAACGGAAGCTGCGTTTTCCGCCCGCGCCTTCCTCCAGCACTTCGCTGCCGAGAATGTCGGACGGCATCAGATCGGGGGTGAACTGGACGCGGCGGCCGTCGAGGCCGAGCACGGTGCTCATGGTGTCGACGAGCTTGGTCTTGGCAAGGCCGGGCACGCCGACCAGGAGCGCGTGGCCGCCAGACAGCACGGTGACCAACGCGCGCTCGACCACGATGTCCTGGCCGAAGATCACCGCGCCGATGGCGGCCTTGGCCGCGCGCACATGCGCCGACGTGGATTCCGCCGCATGTACGATCATGTCTTCGAGCTTTTCGAGGTTTTCGCCGCTTGCCGCCGCCATGACAGTCGCTCCTTTCAACGAGCGTTATCGGCCCGTCCCCGCGGCTCATGCGGTTGGGCCATTATTGGCTTCGCGTTTTGAACATTCGCGTCTCGAACGCTGGTGTGTTGAGCACTCGCCCTTTGAGCATATGCAACAAACGCACCAGTCCGGATTTTCATGCGCCAATTCGGCCGAATCTGCCTCATTATACGGTCAAGCTTACGCTATCTTCCGCCGCCGGTATGGTTGAGTCACAAAGTTGCGAACAGGCCCGAGAGCCTCGCAATCGATAGGCAAACAATGGCGAAGACAGGGCGGAACACAGAGGTTGCGGGGCTTGAGAGCCTCACCGCATCGCTGCCGC
>DATATS010000219.1:0-6958 GCA_036268675.1 Pseudolabrys sp. | reverse complement strand
GTGGGAAGTCGGCAAGGCGTTCGACTACTCGGCGCCGTGTGGGCCGATCAAGCCGGCGGAGACCGGCCATCCGTCGACGGGCCGCATCATGCTCAAGGTCAACGGCAAGGTGCGCCAGGACGGCGATCTCAATCAGATGATCTGGAACGTGCCGGAAATTATCTCCAAGCTCTCCGAGATGGTCGAACTTTCACCCGGCGAACACCCGTTCCACCGCCGCCGCTATCGCGAACAGGCGGCGGTCGTGACCGTTGCGCGCGACCAGCATCAGGCCGGTCGGCAGGCCGCCCTCCCGCGGCAGCGGCAGCGTGATCGCGCAGGTGTCGAAGAAATTCCAAATCGAGGTGCTGCGCAGCACCTGCGCATTCCAGCGCATGAACTCGTCCGGCTTGACGACGTCCGCGAGCAGCGGCGCGACGATCGGCGTTGTCGGCATCGCCAGCACGTCGAGATCGGCAAGGCGCGCATCCATCGCCTGGATCAGGTCCACGCGTTCGCGCAGCATGTCGATGTAGTCGGCGGCGGCGACCTTGGCCGCGCGCTCGATGCGCGCGCGGATAATTTGATCCGCCATGTCGCCGCGCCGCGTCAGCCGGTCGCGGTGCACGGCAAACGCCTCCGTCGGCGCAATGCCGCCCTTCTTGTTCACGTTGTCCATTTGATCGAGCAGCGGCGTCAGCTTTTCCGTGGAAAGCCGCATGCCGGCTTTTTCCAACCGAGCGAGCGCGTCCGGAAAACGCTTGGCCACTGTGGCGTCGAGATTATCCACCGGCGCGCCTTGTGCGACGCCGAGGCGCAGGCCGGCAAGATTGGCCGGCTCGACGCGCGAAGGATCGATGCCGGCCATCACCGCGTCTGCGTCCGCGCACAACGCCACGGTCTTTGCCATCGGCCCGATGGAATCGAGCGTCGTCGAAAGGGGAAACGCGCCGGCAGTCGAAATCCGCTGCCGGCTCGGCTTGAAACCGGTGATGCCGCAGAGCGAAGCCGGAATGCGGGTCGAGCCGCCGGTATCGCTGCCGATGGTGACCTCGCACATGCCGTCGGCGGCGGCGACCGCGCCTCCCGACGACGAGCCGCCGGGCGCGCGCTTGCGGTCGGCCGGGTTGCCAGGCGTGCCGAAATGCGGATTGGCGCCGATGCCCGAAAACGCAAATTCGGACATGTTGGTCTTGGCGACGATCACCGCGCCCGCTTGGCGCAGGCGGCGTATGACCGGCGCGTCGGCCAGCGCAGGCTTGGCCTCGTCCGCGATCAGCTTCGAACCGGCGCGCGTCACTTCGCCGGCGACGTCGAACAGATCCTTGATAGTGACGATGGCGCCGTCGAGCGGCCCCAGTGAAATGCCGGCTTTGTCACGCGCATCGGCGGCCTCGGCGGCCATGCGCGCCTGTTCGCGATATATGGTGAGACAGGCGCGCTTGCCTTCGCCCGCCGGGTCGTCGATTTTTGCGAGCGCTGCATCGAGCCGCTCGCGTGATGATTTTCTGCTCACGGAACAAACACTCCATTTGAACGTTGTCGACAGATACCATTTCATCCGGGAGAATTACATGCGCAATATGCTTTACGCCGCTGCGACCGTTATGACGCTGGTGGCTGTGCCGGCTGTGGGGAATGCGCAATCGGCCGTTGGCGGCGCGGTTGTGGGCGCCGGGACCGGCGCGGTGATCGGCGGCGCGGTCGGCGGTGGACATGGCGCAGCGGTTGGTGCTGCTGTCGGCGCCACCACCGGTGCGGCCGTCGGCGCCAATGCCGATGCGAATGTCTATTATTACCATCGTCGCCACTACCGTCACCGGCATTGCTGGCGCGGTCGCCACGGTCACCTGCACTGCCGCTACTAATAGAACGACGACGCACGACATGAGCGGGGCGGCAGCGATGCCGCCTCGTTTCATTTTACGTGCGACAATCCGCCTTTCTGCTCGATAAAGGCCGCGATCTCATCGACGCCCTTGCCTTCGCGCAAATTCGTGAAGACGAACGGACGCAGCCCCCGCATTTTTTTGGCGTCGCGCTCCATCACCTCCAACGAAGCACCGACATAGGGTGCCAGATCGACCTTGTTGATCACCAGGAGGTCCGAGCGCGTGATGCCGGGACCGCCCTTGGAAGGAATTTTGTCGCCCGCAGCGACGTCGATGACGTAGATCGTCAGGTCCGCGAGTTCGGGCGAAAACGTCGCCGCCAGATTGTCGCCGCCCGATTCAATGAGCACCAGATCGAGATCGGGAAACTTGGCGCGCATGTCGGCGACCGCGGCAAGATTGATGGACGCGTCCTCCCGAATTGCGGTGTGCGGACAACCGCCTGTTTCCACGCCGGCGATACGGTCGGCGCTCAGCGCACCCGAGCGCACCAGATATTCGGCGTCCCATTTTGTGTAGATGTCGTTGGTGATGGCGGCGATCTCATAGTCGCCGCGCAGCTTTTTGCAGAGCGCGTCCATCAGCGCGGTCTTGCCGGAGCCCACCGGGCCGCCGACACCGACGCGCAAAGGCCCGTGGGGGTTTTTCATCGCGAGACTTTCTCTTTCCGCCGTGCTGCGCGCAAGCGCCATCGCCCGTATTCTTTGAGGCGCCGGGTACGCCTTCGTCCAGTTCCTCGCCCCCATATCGGGGCAATGGAGCGCCGGGAGGCGCCAGAGGCTTGCGAGGCCCCTTGAGGCCAGGCCTTGCGATCGGCCCGGCCTGCACGCCCACGGCCCGATCCCTGTTACCAGGGGAGGCCGCTTATGGGGGCGTGCGCGCCCAATGACGTAGGGCGCAGCGCCTCCCGGCGCTCCACCTTGGCCACCTCCCCTGCTTTCGCCCGCGCGGCGCTCGAGACGCCGTCCCGGCAAAGGCAGGAGACATTCCGTGTATATATTCCTATAGGAATAATGTCAAGACCTGAACAGCCGCGTGTATTGCGTCTCGTGCCGGGCGCTCGCGAGATCAGCGCGGAACGCGGACGAGCCGAGATCCTCGAGGCTTCCCGCCAGCGCGCGTTGCGCGGTCGCGGCAATCGCCGGCTCGAGCGCGGCCATCACACGCTGGCCGTCGGTCTGGCCCAGCGGAATGAGCCGCACGCCGGCCGACACCCAATTCGCAGCGACGGCTTGCAGGAACGCAGCCAGCGCCGGCTCCAGCGCGATGCCGTGGCCGCCGGCCGCCGCCGCAACCGCCACCGGATAGGCTACGGCACCGTCCCAGACTGCTTTCATCCGGTCGAGCGCCGCGCAGGGCCACGCCGCGCGCGTTGCCTCGACAAATGCATTGCCTTGCGCGGTCGTTTCCAGATGGCGTTCCTTGGAGGGCGCGAAGGCTGCGGCCAATTCAGCGATGGCGCGCAACGCCGCGTCGTCGCCGGCAGCGGCCGCCCGGTGCGTCTGCGCGAACAGCACGGCATCGCAAAAGCCCGCGCCCTCGGCCAGCATCACCGCGAGCCAGTCGCGCAACGTGCTTGCATCCTTGATGTCACCGGCCTCGACCGCCCATTCAATGCCGCTCGAATAGGAGAACGCTCCGACCGGATAGGCCGGCGAAAGCCAGGCCATGAGACGATAGAGGGCCGCGGGAGCAAGTTCTTTTTCTTCCGCGCGCGCCTCAATCTCAACTGTCATGCCCCGCGCAGGCGGGGCATCCAGCAATCTCTCTCTGAAAGGAAATGGGTCCCCGCTTTCGCGAGGACGACGGTTTTGGGCTTTGCGCGGCATGTCATCCACGCTCATGTCCATGCGGCGCGGCCGCCTCCGGATCGAAGGCTGCCTCAAGCGGCGTCAGCGCCGCCCCCAGCCCACGCAACATCTCCTCCAGCACATGATCGCGGCGGATGCGCAATCGTTCGCCGGCAATCTGCACGTCGGTGTGGCGGTTCCCGAGATGCCAGGCCAGCCGCACGGTATCGAGCGCGCTGTGCGCCGCGACTTCGACCAGCGCTTCCGGCGCGCCGGCAACAAGCACGATCGAACCGTCATCGAGCGCGAGCCCGTCGCCGTCGCGCAAGGACACTGGTTTCCCGAATTCGAGCATCAGCTCGGTGCCGCGCTCAGCCTTGAGCACGATGCGGCGCCGGTTGCGGTCGCCGGCGTCGAGCACGACGCGGTCGGCGGCAGCCGACACGTTCCATTGTCCGGCAGGTTTGACGGCGGTGACGCGGTGCATGGGAGCAATCTACCCGAGACTGTCATGCCCGCGCAGGCGGCCATCCAGCCCTTTCTGCGCTCAGCAAAGAGTCCCCGCTTTCGAGGGGACGACGAACAATATTCAAAGGATGTCGACCTTCTCGGGCGAAATGATCTCCACCTTGCGCCCGATGACGAATTCCTTGCCGGCCTCGCGCCAGGCCTGAAGATGCGGCGTGTGCATGTGGGCGTCGAGCGCCGCGCGCGATTCCCAGCGTTCGACCGCGACGAGCTTGGTCGGGTCGCTCACGCTCAGGTGAAAATCGTAGGCGAGACAACCGGCTTCCTTGACGGTTCCGGCGATCACCTTGCGCGCTTCGGCGGAGGCCTTTTCATGCGTGCCCGGTTTCAGACGCAGTTCAGCGATCACATAGATCACGGTGTTTCCTTCCCTGTTTTTTTCAAGCCTGTCAGAACAGAAAATATCTTTGCGCCATTGGCAAGACCTCGGCCGGCGCGCAGGTGAGCAATTCGCCGTCGGCGCGCACCTCGTAGGTCTCGGGATCGACTTCGATATTGGGCGTTGCGTCGTTGTGGATCATGTTCTTCTTGCCGATCGAGCGCGTCTTCTCGACCGCGACGAATTGCTTCTCGACGCCAAGTTTGTTGCGCAGATTCGAGCGCGCAGCCGCTTTCGAGACGAACACCAGCGAACTCGCCGTCAACGCCTTGCCGAAAGCACCGAACATCGGCCGGTAATGCACCGGCTGCGGCGTCGGGATCGAGGCATTGGGATCGCCCATTTGCGCCGCCACGATCGAACCGCCCTTGATGACGATCTCCGGTTTGACGCCAAAGAAGGCGGGCGACCACAGCACGAGATCGGCGAGCTTTCCCTTCTCGACCGAGCCGATGTGTTTCGACACGCCATGCGCGATGGCCGGGTTGATGGTGTATTTCGCGACATAGCGTTTCACCCGCATATTGTCGCTGCCCGGCTTTTCGCCTTTCAGGCTGCCGCGCTGCTTCTTCATCTTGTCCGCGGTCTGCCAGGTGCGGATGATGACTTCGCCGAGCCGGCCCATCGCTTGCGAGTCCGACGACATCATGGAGAGCGCGCCAATGTCGTGAAGAATATCCTCCGCTGCAATCGTCTCCTTGCGGATGCGGCTTTCCGCGAACGCCAGATCCTCGGGAATCGACGGATCGAGATGGTGGCACACCATCAGCATATCGAGATGCTCGTCGATGGTGTTGCGCGTGAACGGACGCGTCGGATTGGTCGAGGACGGCAGCACGTTCTTCAGGCCCGCCACCTTGATGATGTCGGGCGCGTGCCCGCCGCCGGCGCCTTCGGTGTGGAACGCGTGGATGGTGCGGCCCTTGAACGCCTTGATGGTGTCCTCGACGAAGCCGGACTCATTCAGCGTGTCGGTATGGATCATTACCTGCACGTCGTATTTATCGGCGACCGAAAGACAGCAATCGATGGCAGCCGGCGTCGTGCCCCAGTCTTCGTGCAGCTTGAGCGCACAGGCGCCGGCCTTGACCATTTCCTCCAGCGCCGCCGGGCGCGACGCATTGCCCTTGCCGGCAAAGCCGAGATTCATCGGAAACGCATCCGCCGCCTGGATCATGCGGCCGAGATGCCAGGGTCCGGGCGTGCAAGTGGTTGCGTTCGTTCCCGCCGCAGGTCCGGTACCGCCGCCGAGCATCGACGTGACACCGGACATCAGCGCCTCGTCCACCTGTTGCGGACAGATGAAATGAATGTGTGAGTCGAAGCCGCCCGCGGTGAGGATTTTTCCCTCGCCCGCGATGATTTCCGTGCCGGGGCCGATGACGATGGTAACGCGGGGCTGGATGTCCGGATTGCCCGCCTTGCCGATGGCGGCGATGCGGCCCTCTTTCAGCCCGACGTCGGCTTTGACGATGCCCCAGTGATCGAGGATGAGCGCGTTGGTGATCACCGTGTCGACGGCGCCCTGCTTGTTGGTCGCCTGCGATTGGCCCATGCCGTCGCGGATCACCTTGCCGCCGCCGAATTTCACCTCTTCGCCGTAGATCGTGAAATCTTTTTCGACCTCGACGATCAGATCGGTGTCCGCGAGCCGCACGCGGTCGCCGGTGGTCGGCCCGAACATGTCGGCATAGGCCGCGCGTTTCATTGTCACGGACATGGGTTAAACCCTTTCGCCGTCGTCATTATTTGTCCCCACAGTTATCAACCGGCGCAAACGGAGGCTTGCAGTCGCGCCCGATCCACATAGAATTTTCGCAGGTCATTCATCTTCGGCTCACGCCGGACAGGGATGATCGCCATGACCGGAGCGGGCAAAACCTGCGAGGACTTGGGACGTGAGTGCAGCTTGCTGTATTCGTGGTCCATGACTGCCGGCCCTGGCTCTCAGTAACTGGTACCCGCGCTGCGGGCCTCACGGCTCGCGTACCGGGAATGGATCCGAGAGCTTGTGACGGGTGGACGACGGTCCGCCCGTTATGGCTTTTGGGGGCCCATTTTTCATGGCGCATGATCTGGTCCGAAAACCGGTGTCCACCCCCGATCAAGTCGGGCGCAGGCTTTTTCGGGATCATGCGGCTCACAACTTCCCCATCACATCCTGCCTGAACCCGTAGACCGTCTTCTTGCCGGCGAGCGCGACGAGCCTGACCTCGCGCGTCTGCCCCGGCTCGAAACGCACCGCGGTACCGGCGGCGATATCGAGCCGCATGCCGCGCGTCTTCTTGCGCTCGAACTTCAGCGCCGGATTGGTTTCGAAGAAATGATAATGCGAACCGACCTGGATCGGCCGGTCGCCGCTATTGGCGACGGTGAGCGTCACCGTCTTG
>DATATS010000218.1:0-28588 GCA_036268675.1 Pseudolabrys sp. | reverse complement strand
GTCTTCCGGGCTGCGCTTGCCGTGCTCGGCAACGACGTCGATGAGCGCGCGCTCGACGTCTTTTGCCATGCGCAGCGCATCGCCGCAAACGTAGAAATACGCTCCTCTCGAAAGCCACTCCCATAGGTCACGACCATCCTGACGCATGCGATCCTGAACATAAATCTTCTCCGAGCCGTCGCGTGACCAGGCGAGCGTCAAGCGGTCCAGATGTCCTGCGGACCGCATGGCCTTGAGTTCATCTTCGTAGAAGAAATCGAAATCGCTGCGCTGGTGTCCGAAATAGAGCCAATTTGGCCCTGGCGCCTGCGTCGCGATGCGCTCCTGCAGGAACGCACGGAACGGCGCAACGCCGGTGCCGGGTCCGACCATGATGATCGGCTTGTTCGGATCGGACGGCAGCGCGAAGTGCTGTGCCCTCTGCACATAGACCTTGATCTTGTCGCCGGGCGCAATGCGCCCGCCAAGAAACGTCGAGGCGACGCCAAGGCGCGTGCGCGTGTCAACCTTGTAGCGCACGGCATCGACGGTGAGCGCCACGCGCCCCGGGTTGCTCTTGAGCGAGGACGAGATCGAATAGACGCGCGGTTGCAACGGATCGAGCGACTCGATGAAGGCCTCCGGGTCGGGCCGGATGCCGGAGAACTTCTGTAAAGCCGCGAGGACATCGAGCGTTGCCGCATCGCCATCCGGGTCCTGGCCGTCGGCCAGTCCTTGCGCCTTTTTCCGCCGCTCGCCGCCGGTGAGGTAGGAGATCAACTTGAACAGCATGTCGGGCGCGGGCGACAGCGAGACACCGTCGGTCAATGCCTGGCGCAGCGTGCGCCCGCCAATCGGAAAATCCGCCGGCGCGTGAAGCGCCGCCAATACACCGTCCACAAGCGCGGCATCGTTGGCAGGATAGATGCCGAAACTGTCGCCGACCGTGTAGTCGAGGCCGCATTCGGCGAGATCAAATTCAATATGCCAGGTTTCTTTCGCCGAACCCTCTTTGTTGAGGCGCCGGCGCGACACAAATGCCGCGTAAACCGGATTGTCGCGCGAGCGGCCGGGAGCGGTGATCGCTGGTGCCTCGGAAACCTGCGCAGCGGCCGGCTGCGGCGCGCCCAGCTCGACGTAGAGATTCTTCAGCATGCGGGCGGTGTCCTTGCCGCCCGGCACGCACAGGTTCAGACGCAATTCTTTCTTGGTGAACAGCGCGTCCGCGTAATCTTTGCAATTGTAGCCGCACTGGCTGCAGTCCTGCTGCGCCATCGCCGCCATCATGCGGCGCGGAAGCGGCCTGCCGTCTGCGAGTTTCATGCGGTCAGACAGCGGCATCGCCGGGTCATGCCAGGGCGCGCCGTCGTCGATCTCTTCGGCGGCCTCCCCCGGCGCATCGACGAGGCCGGGCAAGAGTCGCGCGACGTCCTGCCTCGACAGCGGGGTGACGCCGCCGTCAAGGCCGAACAGGCCCGCAAACAGCCCGTCAAGCCAGGCGCGCTGCTCGGGCGAAAACGGCGCGCTCTCCGGCAGGAATGACGGGATCGGCGGGCGCGGCGTGATGCTCATGCGGCCTCCGCTTCGGTCATCGCCTTGAGCGCGTCGATCTCGTGCCGGCGCGCAAAGCCGATAAATGTTTCCTCGCGCGTGGCGCGGTGCGCGACATAGGCCTTGAGGATGCGCTCGATTGTTTTCGGCGCGTCGGTCGCCTTGACGTCGCGGTAAAGTTCGCGGCCGAGCTCGGCATAAGGACCAAAGCCGCCACCGATGAGAATGTGATAGCCCTCGATCGGATCGCCGTCCTCGGTCTCCTGCACCTTGCAGGCGAGCAGGCCGATCTCGCTGACGAAATGCTGCGCGCAGGAATGATGGCAGCCGGTGAGATGAATGTTGACCGGTGTGTCCATGGCGACGCGCGTCTCGCACCAGGCCGCGATCTCCTCGGCGTGGCGCTTGGTGTCGGAGGCCGCGAACTTGCACCCCGTATTGCCGGTACAGGCAATGAGGCCGGCGCGCAGCGCATTGGTTTCGATCGCAAGACCGAGCGCTTCGATCGCCGCGCGCGCGGCGGCGAGCTTGGCCGTAGGCACACCCGAGATCAGCAGGTTCTGCCAGACCGTCAGGCGAATATCGCCGTCGCCCATTTCGCTCGCTATGCCAGCGAGGCCCTTCATCTGCGCAACCGTCAGGCGGCCAACCGGCACCACCACGCCGATCCAGTTGAGACCGTCCTGTTTCTGCGGATGAACGCCGAGATGTGCGGTACGGCTGAACGCCGGGCGCGGCGCCAGTGCGCCAGGCACAGCACGGTCGAGCTTGCGTCCGAGCTTGTCCTCCATCAGCAGCAGGAATTGATCGACCCCCATTTTATCGAGCACGTATTTGAGCCGCGCCTTGGTGCGGTCGGTGCGGTCGCCGTGGTCGATGAACACGCGCACGACGGCGTCGGCAACGAGCGTTGCGTCCTCGGGCTTCACCAGCACGCCGGTGTCGCGCGCAAAGTCTTTGTGCCCGGTCAACCCGCCGAGACAAAGCTTGAACCAGATGCCCGACGCTAAACCAAAGCCGTCCTTCACCTCGACCGCCTGGAAGCCGATGTCGTTGGTATCTTCCAGCACCGGGATGATGCCGGCGCCGTCGAAGCCGACATTGAACTTGCGCGGCAGGCCGTAGAGCGAGCGGTCGTTGAGGATGTGGAAGTGCCACTCGCGCGTATAGGGGCGCGTGTCAATCAGTTCCTGCGCGTCGATGCCCGCGGTCGGCCCGCCCGTCACATTGCGGATATTGTCGGCGCCGGAGCCGCGCGAGCAAAGCCCGAGATCCTGCACCGCCTCGATCATCGCGACGGCGTTCCTGGCTTCGATCTCGCGGACTTGAAGGTTGGCGCGCGTCGTCACATGCGCATAGCCGCCGCCGTAGCGTTCGGCCAGATCGGCGACGCCGGCAAATTGCGTCGCCTTGAGGATGCCGTTCGGCATGCGCAGTCGGCACATGTAGGAGTTCTGATTGGGCGCAACATAGAAGAGGCCGAAGAACCGCCAGCGGAAATTATCCGGCGGCTTGGGATATTCATTCTTGGCCGCGTGCGCCTTCAGCCGCTCATAGGTGTCGAAGGGATTTTGCTCGCGCTTGAATTTTTCCGGGTCCGACAATTTGCCGCCGCTTGCCAGCACGCGGTCCTGCGCCTTGAGCGCGGCTGCGTCGGGGCCGACGGGTTCGGCAGCCGCAACGCCGCCCGCGCCGGGCGCAACAGTCCCAGCGACACCTTTTGCCGTCTTGGCGATTTGCAGACCGGCGACGAACCCTTCCAGATAACGCTTCTGTTCGGGTTCGAAGTCGCCCGTTGCGGCCTCACCAGCCGGCGTCACGGTGGGCCCGGCTTCCGTCCCCATGCGTTCGGCACCTGCTTGATCTCGCCGATCTAGGAGCAATGACCATGCCAAGCTTAAGCGTATGAACTGACGCCGCTTTTCCAGGCGCGCGGACGCCGTTGCATTCTATTTAGCCACCAAGCTTGTTTTTTGTGCATCGCAATAAAGCGCGCGTAACCGCGTCGTGTCCGGCCGGGCACAGAAAATGAAGCAGTTCTCCGCCGAAACGCGAGGCGCGAGCACGCCAGTGCCCAGCAAGCCGACGATTGGCATGTCTATTGCTCAGGATGGAACCGAGTATTGCAACGAACGCAATAGGAGGTCTCGTGTCTTATCTCGTCCCTTCCGAATTCGTCACCAAGATGGTCGACGCCGGGGAAGCAAAAATCTTCATGTCGACCCGGGATACGATCATCCGCGCCTATATGGCCGGCGCCATCCTGGCATTGGCGGCGTGGTTTGCGGTCACGATCAACGTGCAGACCGGTCAGCCGATTATCGGCGCCGTTTTGTTTCCGGTCGGCTTTTGCATGCTGTCGCTTTTTGGCTTCGATCTGCTCACCGGCGTATTCGTGCTCTCGCCGTTGGCCTGGCTCGACAAGCGCCCGGGCGTGACCTTCGCTGGCGTGTTGAGGAATTGGGGTCTCGTATTTCTCGGCAACTTCGCCGGCGCACTCACGGTCGCCTTCATGATGGCGTTCGTGACGACGTTCGGCTTCACGCAGCCGCCCGACAAGATCGGCACCGTGATCGGCAACATCGGCGAAGCCCGTACGCTCGGCTATGCCAAGCACGGTGCGTTCGGCATGATCACGCTGTTCATCCGCGGCATGCTGTGCAACTGGATGGTTTCGACCGGCGTCGTTGGCGCCATGATATCGACGACGGTGACCGGCAAGGTCGTCGCCATGTGGATGCCGATTCTGGTCTTCTTCTACATGGTGTTCGAGCATTCCGTCGTGAACATGTTCCTGTTCCCGGCCGGGCTGATGCTGCACGCGCGGTTCTCGATCTACGATTATTTCATCTGGAACGAAATCCCGACCGTGTGCGGCAATCTGGTCGGAGGCATCGCCTTCACCGGCCTCACCCTCTATGCCACGCACATGAAGACCGCCCCCAAGCGCGCCCTCAAGCGCGCCTAAGGCGTTTTGCTGCTACTATAGAGCCTCAACCCACCCAGGTTGAGGCTCTTTGCTTTGGTCCGCCGCATGCCAAGCCAGCTCGCGATATCGATCGGCCAGTATTCCGACAAGGGCCGCAAGGACACCAATCAGGATTTTCACGGCGCGTTGATCCCGCAAGAGCCGCTGCTGGGCCTCAAAGGCATCGCCATTGCGCTGGCGGACGGGATCAGCACCAGTGAATTCAGCGCGATCGCCAGCGAATCGGCGGTCAAAAGCTTTTTGACGGATTATTACTGCACCTCGGATTCGTGGTCGGCCAAAACGTCGGCGCAACGCGTGATCGCCGCGACAAACTCCTGGCTGCATTCGCAGACGCGACAGAGCCAATATCACTACGAAAAAGACCGGGGGTATGTCTGCACCCTTAGCGCCATGGTCATCAAATCGACGACCGCGCATATTTTCCATGTCGGCGACGCCCGCATCTACCGCGTCAACGGCCACAGTCTCGAACAATTGACCGAAGATCACCGCGTCGTCGTCTCGTCGGTGCAGAGCTATCTCGGCCGCGCGTTGGGCATCAATCCGCAGATCGAGATCGATTATCGCTCGCTCGCAATCGAAAAAGGCGACGTGTTCATATTGGCGACCGACGGCGTGTACGAGCACGTCAATCCTCGCTTTATCGCCGACATCGTCAACGGCGAAACGCGCGACCTGGACGGGATCGCCAAAAGCATCGTTGAGGAAGCCTACCGGCAGAACAGTCCGGACAACCTCACGGTGCAGATCGTCAGGATCGACGACTTGCCCGACAGCGAGGGCAGCGAAATCGTCCGGCAGGCGTCGGAACTACCGTGTCCGCCGCTGCTGGAAGCACGCATGGTGCTGGACGGCTATACGATCGTCCGGGAAATCCACGGCAGCAGCCGAAGCCATATTTATCTCGCCGTCGATGATGCCGACGGCGCGCTGGTTGCCCTTAAGACGCCGTCGCTCGACCTGCGCGCCGACCCCGCCTACCTGCAACGGTTCATGATGGAGGAATGGGTTGCCCGGCGCATCAACAGCGCGCACGTCATCAAACCGCGCGCGCAGTCGAGAAAACAGGATTATCTCTACGTCGTCACCGAATATGTCGAAGGGCAAACGTTGACGCAGTGGATGACCGACAATCCGAAGCCGGGCCTCGAAACCGTGCGCGGCTTGGTCGAACAAATCGCCAGGGGCCTGCAGGCCTTTCATAGGCTCGAAATGCTGCATCAGGACCTGCGGCCCGAAAACATCATGATCGACGCCACCGGCACCGCAAAGATCATCGATTTCGGCGCAACGAGAATTTCCGGCATCGCCGACGATGCGCCAGTCGGCAGCGAGAATGCCGTTCTCGGCACGGCGCAGTATACCGCGCCGGAATACTTCCTGGGCGAAGGCGGATCGACACGCTCCGACATCTTCTCGCTCGGCGTCATTGCCTATCAGATGCTGACCGGGCGGTTGCCCTACGGCGCGCAAGTGGCGAAAACCCGAACGAGATCGCAGCAGAAGAAATTGAAATACAAGTCCGCGCTCGACGACAATCGCGATATTCCGGCATGGATCGACGGCACGCTCAGGAAAGCCGTGCATCCCGACCCGTTGCGGCGCTATGACGAATTATCGGAATTTATCTTCGATCTGCGGCATCCCAACGCGAAATTCCTCGAATCGCCGGGGCCGCTGCTGGAACGCGATCCGCTGCTGTTCTGGAAATGCCTGTCGGCCGCTCTGCTGGTCGCTGTTTTGACGCTGTCGGCGCTGCTGTTTTCCGGCTACGGCACGCCCTAGCCGTTCACGCGGGCGCGGCCGCCCGCATATTGGCGTGGAAGTCGCGGCCATTGCCGGTGGCCACGATGAAGCCTGCGCGGATGCAGAAATCGCCGAAGCGTTCGCCTTTTTCGCGCTTGGCGGCGTAGGCTGCAAAAAGCTTATCGAGCGCAGCGATGATTGCCTCGTGGTCGGCGTCCTCGGCATAAAGCTTGTTGAGACGCGAGCCGTCGAAGGCCGCACCCAAATAAAGGTTGTAGCGGCCGGGGCCTTTGCCGACCAAGCCGATTTCCGCGAGATAAGGCCGCGCGCAACCGTTCGGACAGCCGGTCATGCGGATAACGATATCGTCGGCGGACAGCCCATACGCCTCGAGCTTTTCGTCGAGCGCCGCCAGCAGATCGGGCAGATAGCGCTCGCTCTCGGCGAGCGCGAGCCCGCAGGTCGGCAGCGCCACGCAGGCCATCGCGTTGCGGCGCAGGCCCGACCATGGCGCCAACAATTGCGCCTCGCGCGCGATGCGCTCGATCTCGCGCTGTTGGCCGGTCGGAACGTTGGCGACGACCAGATTCTGGTTCGGCGTAATGCGGAATTCGCCGCTGTGGATTTGCGCGATCCGGCGCAATGCCGAAAGCTGCTGAGTGTGGGCGTCGTCGCGCAGCCGCCCGTTCTGGACAAACAATGTGAGGTGCCCCCGCCCACCGCTGCCTTCGCTCCAGCCGTAGCGGTCGCCGGTCGACGTGAATGTAAAGGGTTTTGCCGGAGCCAGCTTGATGCCGGCGCGACGCTCGACCTCGGCGCGGAACGCATCAAGCCCGCGGTCCTCGATCGTGTATTTGAGCCGCGCATGCTTGCGGTTTTTCCGGTCGCCCCAGTCGCGCTGCACGGTGACAACGGCCTCGGCAATTTTCACCGCATCCTTCGTTTCGCAAAAGCCAATGACGTCGGCGGTGCGCGGATAGGTGTCGGGTTCGCCGTGTGTCATGCCCATGCCGCCGCCGGCGGTCACATTCCAGCCGTTCACGGCGCCATTGGAGCCGGCAATGGCAATGAAGCCGAGATCGTGCGCGAACACATCGACATCGTTCGACGGTGGCACCGCCACGACGATCTTGAATTTGCGTGGCAGGTAGGTTTTTCCGTAGATCGGCTCGACCACTTCATCCTCGCCGCCCACGATGCGTTCGCCGTCGAGCCAGATTTCCCTGTAGGCCGGCGTGCGCGGCGTCAGATGATCGGAAATGGTGCGCGCGAGATCAATTGCCACCGCGTGGACACTGCTCTGATCTGGATTGACGCAAGCCATGACGTTGCGGTTGACGTCGCCGCAGGCGGCAATCGAATTGAGCAGCGCGCCATCGATCTGCTTCAGCGTCGCTTTCAAGTTGGATTTGATGATGCCATGCAGTTGCACCGTCTGCCGCGTGGTGAGCCGCATAGTCCCGTTGCCATAGGTGCGTGCCACGGCATCGAGCGCGAGCCATTGCGCGGAATTGAGCACGCCGCCCGGGACACGCACGCGGATCATGAAGGCGAAGGCCTTCTCCATTTTCTTGCGCGTGCGCTCGGACCGCAGGTCGCGGTCGTCCTGCAGATACATGCCGTGGAATTTAACCAGCTGCTGGTCGTCCTCGACGATGGCGCCCGTGATGTCCTCGCGCAGGCCGTCGGCAAGCGTTCCGCGCAGGTAATCGCTCGCCTCCTTGATGCGCTCGTTGCGCGAGACGTCGTCGGTCATGCTTTGTCTCCACGTCCTCCGCTGTCATCATCCGGGAAGGCGGATGATCCAGCAAGCGCAGGTACGAGCGATCGGGGCGCGGCGATTGCTGGTTGCCCGCCTTCGCGGGCATGACGCCGAAAATAGCGTACCATTGTTCAGTAGGTATCCGTCAGATAGCGCTTGTCGCGCTCCAAGGCTACCACGGCGAGTTCCGCCGCCTCGGGCGTCAGCGCCTTCACATCGGCATAGCTGCGCACCAGCGCCGCCCGCACGTCTTTCGCCATGGCCTTGGCGTCGCCGCAGACATAGAAATGCGCGCCATTGTCGAGCCACTCGATCAGCTCGCGGCGTCTGTCCCACAGCTTGTGCTGGACATAGACCTTCTCCGGCGTGTCGCGCGAAAAGGCGACATCCATGCGCGTCAGCGATCCGTCCTTGAGCGCTTCCTGCCAGTCGAGCTGATAGAGGAAGTCGTGGGTGAATTGCCGGTCGCCGAAGAACAGCCAGCTTTTGCCGGAGCCTTGCGTGGCGCGGCGCTCCTGCACGAAGGCGCGGAACGGGGCAACGCCGGTGCCGGGGCCGACCATAATGATGTCCTTGTCCGGCGCCGGCAGCGCAAAATGCTTGTTGGGCTTGAGCTTCACGCGCACGCGCTGCCCCCGCTTGAGGGCTGCCGCATAGCTGGACGCGACGCCCTTGCGGGCGCGGCCATGGCTCTCGTAGCGCACCGCGGAGATCAGCAGATGGGCTTCTTCGCCCACATCCCGGCGCGACGAGGCAATCGAATAGGCGCGCGGCGCCAGCGGCCGCGTTAGCGCGCGCAGATGGTCTGCGGTCAGCGTAATCGGAAACTCAGCGATCAAATCGATCAGCTGGCGGCCGGCAATCCAGTCCTTGACCTGGTCCTCCGCGATCAGCGCCTTGACGTAGTGATGCGCGCTCTGCGTCGCATAGGTTTCCACCGACTTGAGCGACAAGGTCGTCACATCGCGCGACGTGAGCAGTTCCGTACGCAGCGCGGCATCGGATGAAAGCCCCGCGAGCTTGAGCAGCTCATCGACGTAGGCCGGATCGTTCTCGGCATACAGATCGAGCGAGTCGCCCGGCTCATAGGCCGGCACCGCGCCGTCGAAGGCGAGCGCGAGATGAAAGGTCTCCTTGTCCGAGCGCGAGGAGTTCAGATTGACGTGTTCCGTGATCTCGGCCTCGACAATATCGGTACTGGGCGAAGCCGCAGGCTTGCCGCCGAAATCGACCTCGATCACCCGGCCGTTGCCCTGGCCGCGGCCGGCGTCGGGCGGCGCCAGCGCCTTGACCGCGTCGCCGATCCACTTTTGCGCGGGCGCCGCAAAATCGAGATCGCAATCGATGCGCTCGACGACGCGCTTTGCACCAAGGGCGGCGAGGCGTTCGTCGATTTTCTTGCCGACCGCGCAGAATTCCGCGTAGGCCGTGTCACCCAGCGCCAGCACGGCAAACTCGACCCCGTCGAGGCGCGGAGCGCCCTCGCCCATCAATTCGCCAAAGCCGCGCACCGCGCGCGCCGGCGGATCGCCCTCGCCCCAGGTGGCGGCGATCACCACCAGTTTTTTAGCCGACGTGAGCATGTCGGGTTCGAGATCGGCCATGTCGATCAGCGCCGGCTTCATGCCATTCTTGCGCGCGGACTTGGCGAGGTCGCCGGCGAGCTTTTCCGAATTGCCGGACTCGCTGGCATAGATGATCGTCAATGGCTCGGCCGGGCGCGCCGGCGCCGCCGGCTGCGCCTGCCCCGAGACCGACTCGACGCCCGCCAGAAATCCCGCAAGCCACGCCCGCTGCACCTGGTTGGCGGGCCCGACCACGCGGTTCAGCAGCTCGATATCCTCATCGGCAAATGGCGCGGTCTTCGGAATGGCGGAAAAACTCGACATGCGGACCGGCGCCTCACCAAAGAATGCGCGGCAGGACGCCGAGCAAAACAAGCGCGAGCAGCGCGGTGGCGATGGCCGCCGCCCATTCCTCACCCCACACCCGCGTCAGCAGACGCGGCGGTTCATACGGGGAATGGGTCATCGGGGCGGCTCCTGGGTCGGTGAGCCCCTAGATAGAAGCTTGTTCTGCGCAACCGCAATAAGTGGCGGAAAATAAGAAGATATTTCCTGCATAGGCCCTCTCAGGCCACATCAAATTCCCCCCGGCGAGGCATTCGGGAGAACGCCGCGCATGCCGGTTTTCGTGCCAAACCGGCACTTGGTGCGATCCCGAGCGCGGCAACTTAGCTGTGGAACCGGCGAGCGCGGCCCGTTCCCGCGACGCGCCTTGCGTCTACAGTCGCGCCGTGACGACTCCCCGCTATCGCAAGCGCCTGCGTTCGCTGCTGACACCGGCCGAGGCCCGCGTGTTCGCGCGCCTCGATACGCCGCAAAAGCTGCAGGTGTTCATCGAAAAGCTGCCGCCCAATTTCGAGTTGAAGCGCGAGAGCACCATGTCGCCGCGCCGCGTGCTGGCGACGCGCACGGCGCACTGCTCGGAAGCCGCGATCTTCGCCGTCGCCGTGTTCGTCTATCACGGGCAGCCGTCCTGGCTGGTCGACCTGTGCGCGCTGCCGACCGACGACGACCACGTCGTCACGCTGTTCAAGCAGCGCGGACTGTGGGGCGCGATCAGCAAGGTCAACCACGCCGTGCTGCGCTGGCGCGATCCGATCTATCGCAGCCCGCGCGAACTGGTGATGTCCTATGCGCACGAATACAACTTGAATTTCGGCAAGAAGTCGCTGCTGACCTATTCGCGCCCGTTCAGCCTCGCGCGTTACGCGCCGGCGCGTTGGGTGACCGCGCCGGACGATCTCGACTGGATCCTCGACGACCTCGACGCCTCGCCGCACTTGCCGCTGGCGCCCAAGCGCGCCCTGGACCAGCGCCGGCGCATGACGCGGGTCGAACTCAAATCGCAGGACGTCACCGAATGGCCGGTGCCGCGCGCGCGCCGGGTCGCGCACACCAAATAGCGCGGCCAAGATTTACGGACAACGTGGCGCCGTCTAGGATCGTGCGTCGTAACCGGAGACCGCCGCGTGGCGTCTTTCATTCTAAAGCGGCAATTGACCATCGAATGGGGCCAATGTGACCCGGCTGGCCTCGTCTTCAACAGCCGCTTCTTTGAAATGTTCGATGCCGGCACATGGATGCTGTTCGACGCGGCGCTCGGCGTAAAGCCGAACCAGCTTGCCCCTCGTTTCGGCATCATGGGCATTCCGCTGGTGGACGCCCGCGCCAATTTCCTCAAGCCGGTGCGCTTCGGCGACGCGATCGAACTTGCCTCGCGGGTGTCCGCGTTCCGCCGTTCGAGTTTCGACGTCGAGCACAAGATTACCCTCGGCGGCGAATTGGCGGTCGATGGGGCCGAGACCAGGGTGTGGGCGGCGCGCGCCAAGGACAATCCCGACAAGATTGGCGCCGTCGCTATTCCCGCTGAAATCATTGCACGATTCGACCGGTAATCATCCAAGCCTTTCCCGGGAATGGGCAGGACCGGCTACCCCGCCGTGTCGTGCATTCGGACAAGACCAAGACGAAGCGCTATTCCAGAAACGCGCCGTGAAGCGGGCTACGCCTCCGATATCTTCACGTATTCGAAATCGCCGGGCTTGTTGTCGATGCCGACCTTGGGCGGCGCGATCCAGCCGGCGAACTTCGCCGGCTCGAACTGCGGCTGCATCAGGCTCTCGATGAAGTCCTTGTCGCTGTCCGACGGCAGGAATTCGCCGCGCCGCTTGCTCCACTCCGCATCGGTCAGGACGGCGCCGAGCGCATCCGTCTTGATGTTCGTGAATTCGCCGATATGACGGTGAAAGGCGACGTGCGGCAGTTTGATCTCGAACGGAATGCCGATGTCGGCGATCACCTTGTTCCAACGTCCAACGCCGACATTGCAATCGACCACGTAGTCGTCGCGCAGCCGCATGTTGAGCGCCGACAGCGCCGGCGCATCCTCGTTCTGGATCTTGCCGCCGATCAGGCGCAGCACCGGGTAAGTGTCGCTCTCGAGCTGATGATCGTCCTTGAGCCGGTCCTCGCGATAACGGCCCTTCAAGCCAGAATGGTAGGCGTTCGCCGCGTTGGTCGAAATCTCGTTGCCGAAAAGATCCAGTGTCAGCGAGAAATGCAAATTGGCCTTCTTCTGGATGGTCGGCAGATCGATGACGCCGAGCTTGCGCACTTTCTCGATGTCGTTGGGATCGCTGATGCCGGCCTCCTTCATCGCCTCGCAAGTGCGCTGGATGATGCGGGTGACGCCGGTTTCGCCCACGAACATGTGGTGGGCCTCTTCGGTGAGCATGAAACGGCAGGTGCGCGACAGCGGATCGAAGCCGGACTGCGCCAGTGCCTCAAGCTGCATCTTACCGTCACGGTCGGTGAAATAAGTGAACATGAAGAACGACAGCCAGTCCGGCGTCTGCTCGTTGAAGGCGCCCAGCATGCGCGGCGTGTCGGCGTCGCCCGAGCGGCGCTGTAGCAGCGCCTCGGCTTCTTCACGGCCGTCGGTGCCGAAATACTTCTGCAACAGATAGACCATCGCCCACAGATGGCGGCCTTCCTCGACGTTGACCTGAAACAGATTGCGCATGTCGTAGAGCGAGGGGGCGGTTTTTCCGAGATGGCGTTGCTGTTCGACGGAGGCCGGCTCGGTATCGCCTTGAATCACGACCAAGCGGCGCAACATGGCGCGATATTCGCCGGGCACCTCTTGCCAGGCGTCCTCGCCCTTGTGCGTGCCGAACGGAATCTTGCGGCCCTCGTGCTGCGGCGCCAGCAACACGCCCCAGCGATAATCGGGCATCCGCACGTAGTCGAATTTGGCCCAGCCCTTCGGATCGACACTCACCGCCGTGCGCAGATAAACGAGCGACTCCTGGAAGCCTTCCGGCCCCATGTCGTTCCACCAGTTGATGTAGCCGGGATGCCATTTTTCAAGCGCGCGCTTGACGCGCATGTCCTGCCCGAGCGCGACGTTGTTCGGGATCAGCCCGTCATAGTCGACTTGCGCGATGTTCATGGCTACACCCTCTCTTTATTGAACGTCGGCGACACGCCGCTGCCGTAGAGCTTGAGCGCGCCCTGCTCGCCGATGGCGTTCGGCCGCTGGAAGATCCAGTTCTGCCAGGCGGTTAGCCGTCCGAAGATCTTGGTTTCCATCGTTTCGGGTCCGGCGAAGCGCAAATTCGCTTCCATGCCGGTCATGGCGTCGGGCGAGAAGCTTGCGCGCTCCTCAAGCATGACGCGCAACTCGTCGTCCCAGTCGAAACTCTCGTAACCCGCGGTGATGAGTCCGAGTTCGTCGGCAGCTTCCGCTTCCAGCGCAACACCGATTTTGCCTTGCGCTATCTTCAGCGTGTCCGGCTCGCCGAGAAAGCGGGTCTGCAATCGCGTCAGCCCGTTGCCCATCGGATAAAGACCGAAATTGACGTGCCCGAGTACAATTGCGGCCGGCGGACGGTTGTCGCCATCCCGCGCGCCGATCAGCATGAAGGAGCGGTCGGCGGCAAAGGCGAGTTCGGCCAGCGTGCCGGCAAAGCACGAGCCCGGCTCGATCAACGCGATCATGCTACGCGGCGTGACGTCGAGGCGCTTGAGCGTGCGCTTGAGGTAATGGCGGATTTCCCGCATCAGCCAATCGCCGTCATACTGGCTGAGAAACGCGTCGTGATCGAGCACCGCCAGCGCGCTACCTTCGGTGCGCAACAGCATGACGCCGATGGCCTGTTCATTGGTGCGCAGATGCAAAATGGCGTCTTCGAGTTCGCGCGCCACAGCCAACGGCCAGAACTTGTCACCGAGCGCATGTGCGGCTTCGAGCGAAGCCGGCTCGGGGTCAGATGGGCCATGCACGACGATCGTCACCAGCGCCCGCGCGCGGTCGATCTCGACATCGACATTCGGATAGGAAATTTTGTCGCCGTCGATCTTGCGCTCAAGTGGGGTGAGCGCGATGCCCTTGGCGTTCGTCGGGCGGTCGGAGCGCGCGGCGATGTCCCTGGCGCGGGCGGCGACCGTTTCCTTCCACTTCGAGTTCGGCACCACCTCGTCGACCAGCCGCCATTCGACCGCCTTGGCGCCACGCACGCCTTCTTCGATCGAGCAGAACACGTCGGCGCGGTCGCGCCGCACCTTGCGCTTGTCGGTAACGCGCGTGAGGCCGCCGGTGCCCGGCAGCACCGCCAGCAGCGGCGTCTCCGGCAGAGCCACCGCCGAGCGGCGGTCGTCCACCAGCATGATGTGGTCCGCGGCAAGCGCCAGCTCATAGCCGCCACCCGCGGCATTGCCGTTGATGGCGCAAATGTACGTCTGCTTGGAATTATCCGACGCGTCCTCGATCGCAAGCCGCGTCTCGTTGGTGAACTTGCAGAAGTTCACCTTTTGCCCATGCGTCGACTTGCCGAGATAACGGATATTGGCGCCGGCGCAGAACACATTGTCCTTACCCGACTTGATGACGACGGCGCGGACGCCCGGTTGCTCGAAGCGCAGCCGCTGCACGGCGTCGTTCAACTCGATGTCGACGCCGAGGTCATAGGAGTTGAGCTTGAGCTCGTAGTCGCCGAGCCCGCCGGCCTGATCGACATCCATGATCAGATAGGCCACCTCGCCGTCGCGCTCGATGCGCCAATGACGGTAGCGCGATGGTTCGGTCCGATAATCAATGACAGTCATGGACTTGTTCTTTTGCCTCACGCCGCAGGCCGGACGTCGCCACGGCGCCCTTTGCACTATGAATTATCTTGCATAGATTAACACTGCGATTATCGGGTAGCAACAACCGATGGCCAGAGACGGCCTGTTGCGCTGGCATTATAATTCATGTTACGCTCTAGGCCATGAAACTCGCCGCCCCGCCCGTCCTCCGCGACAGCGACGTCTATTTGCGCCGCCTGGGCGAGCACGTGCGCGTTTTGCGCCACCAGCGCGGCATGTCGCGCAAGGTTTTGGCCCGACAGGCGCGGGTTTCCGAGCGCTATCTGGCCCAGCTTGAGTCCGGCAAGGGCAACTGCTCGATCGTACTGTTGCGCCGGATCGCTCGCGCCATGGGCCTGGCCGTGCCCCAACTGGTGAGCGAAGGCGCCGAGCCGCCGCTCGATCTGGTGTTGGTGTCGCAATTCCTCGAACGGCTGTCGCCGCCGGCGCTGAACGAAGCGCGTGACCTGCTGCAGCGGCATTTCGGCGAGCCGACCGAAGACATGCGCCGCCGGCGCGTCGCGTTGATCGGCTTGCGCGGCGGGGGCAAATCGACCCTAGGCCGCCTGCTGGCGGCGCGGCTCGATGTGCCCTTCATCGAACTCGATCGCGAGATCGAAAAGCACAGCGGCGCCTCTTTAAGCGAGATCTTCGATATGTTCGGCCAGGAGACTTTCCGCCGCGCCGAGCGCGAGGCGTTGGACGACGTCTTGCGCCGGCACCGGCATTTCGTTATCGCCACCGGCGGCAGCATCGTCACCGAGCCCAGTACCCTGGAGCGGCTGCTGGCGTCGTGCTTCACCGTCTGGGTGCGCGCCAAGCCGGAAGAGCATATGAATCGCGTGATGGCGCAGGGCGATATGCGGCCGATGGCCAATAGCACCCGCGCCATGGAGGACCTGGTATCGATCCTGAGCAGCCGCGAGCCACTCTATGCCAAGGCGGAGGCGATGGTGTTGACCACAGGCAAGACGCCCGAGCAGAACCTTGCCGAGCTGTTGCGCGTCATCGCTGTCCCCGAAAGCCGGGAATTGGCGTGACCTGCTTTCTTTAAGTTCAATGCGAGGAGCCGGCCGCGGCCGGAACGAAACGAATGAGCGAGACGATCAAGACCGATGTTTTAATCATTGGCGCAGGCCCGATCGGGCTGTTCGCGGTGTTCGAGCTTGGCCTACTCGATATCAAGGCGCACCTCGTCGATATTCTCGACAAGGTCGGCGGACAATGCGCGGAGCTTTATCCGGAAAAGCCGATCTATGACATTCCCGGTATTCCCTACATCACCGGCAATGGACTAACCGAAGCCTTGATGGAGCAGATCAAGCCGTTCGGGCCGAATTTTCATCTCGGCGAAATGGTAACCGGCATCGAGAATATCGGCGACCCGCTGTTTCGCGTGACCACTGACGGCGGCAAGGCGTTCGAGGTCAAGGCCGTCGTGATCGCCGCCGGCGGCGGCTCGTTCCAGCCCAAGCGCCCGCCGATCGACGGCATCGCGCCCTACGAGAGCAAGTCGGTGTTCTACGCCGTGCGCAAGATGGACGCCTTCCGCGACAAAAACCTTGTCATCGTCGGCGGTGGCGATAGCGCGCTCGACTGGACGCTCAATCTCCAGCCGCTCGCCAAGCGCCTCACGCTGGTGCACCGGCGCGACGATTTCCGCGGCGCGCCCGACAGCGTCAACAAGATGCGGGCCTTGGTCGCGAGCGGCGCCATGGACCTCAGAATCGGTCAGGTCACCGACCTCGAAGGCGGCAACGGTCAGCTCAGCGCCGTCTCGATCAAGAACAAGGACGGCGCCCTCGCGCGCGTCGAATGCGACGCCATGTTGCCGTTCTTCGGGCTGACCATGAAGCTCGGGCCGGTCTCCGAATGGGGACTGAAAATGGACAATGACCTCATCACCGTCGACACCGGCACCTTCGAAAGCAGCCGATCGGGGCTGTTCGCCATCGGCGACATCAATACCTATCCGGGCAAGCTCAAGCTCATTCTGTCGGGCTTCCACGAAGCCGCCCTGATGGCGCAAAAGGCGCATCATTACGTCCACCCCGACAAGCGCCTGGTGTTCCAGTACACGACCTCGTCGACGAGCCTGCAGAAGAAACTCGGCGTCGCCTGAACAAGCGCATGATCCCGAAAAGTGGCAACCGGTTTTCGCATCAGATCATGCGCGATAGAAAATAATCCATGCCGAAAATCACCTTCATCGAGCATGACGGCAGCGCGCATACGGTCGAGGCCGAAATCGGTTCGACCGTGATGGAGGCCGCGCTGCGCAATAGCGTCGGGAGTATCGTCGCGGAGTGCGGCGGCGCCTGTAGCTGCGCGACCTGTCTGGTGCACGTGGACGAAAAGTGGAGCCCTGTGGTCGGCCCGCCCTCGCCCGAGGAAGAGGACATGCTCGACTTCGCCTTCGAGGTGAAGCCGACCTCGCGGCTGTCCTGCCAGATCAAGGTCACCGAGGCGCTCGACGGACTGATCGTGCACACGCCGTCCTATCAGGGCCGCTGATCGGCCGGCGCGTTCGCGTTCCAACCCCACGCGCATGGCTAACAGACGGTAAATTCGCCCGGAAAACATTGCGGCGTTTTCGCAACGGGATGGAACTTTGTTTGTGAGACACTTCGGCTGTTCGCAACATGCAATGCCGGGGGCTTGCACGATGACACTCCGCCGCGAATTCGCGATGCTGATTTGTGCCGCCGGTTGCGCGATTGCACTGATGATTCCGGCGCCGAGGCCCGGTGTAGCTCTTACCGGGACCCGCACGCTGCCGATGGCCGCCGATCTCGGCGTGGGCAATACGGCCGCAAACGACGCGGTCATGGTGGCGTTGCGCCTTGAGGCGAACGCGGCGCTGCAAAGCCTGCAAGGCAGCCCAAGCGAATAGTCTGCGCACGAATCTGCGGACCGCCAATTGCGTTCTCATGGCAGATGCCGTCAGCGGATTTATCTATTCAAAACCTGACATTAACGTGCCGCGCCCGCTGCGGGTCCAACGGACATAAGGCTGGCATTTCAATGCCCTCGACCCTTTGCGTGGCGAGGGCCGATGTGAAATGCTGATCCGGCCGGCGACGTTAAACCTGCGAGGCAGCGCGTGATCCCTCACGACACGAGCTTCATCACCGACGAAGCAAGCCTGCGGATGCTGCATCATCAGCCCATGAGCCGGGCAACGGACAAGGTGCTGCGCTCGCTCGACAAGCATTGCCGGCAAATCATCTCGCTCTCACCTTTCTGCCTGGTCGCAACTCAGGGGCCCAACGGCGCCGATGTCTCGCCGCGAGGCGATCCCGCAGGCTTCGTGCGCGTGCTCGACGAGCGCATGCTGCTTGTACCCGACCGGGTTGGCAACAACCGGCTCGACGGCATGTCCAACCTGCTCGTCAATCCGCGCCTTGGCCTGCTATTCCTGGTGCCCGGCATGAACGAGACGCTACGCATCAACGGCACCGCCCGCATCACCGACGACGCGCGCCTGCTTGCGCCGAGCGCGATCAACAATAACGCGCCGAAGGTGGGCTTAATTGTCGCAATCGAAGAGGCATTCCTCCACTGCGGCAAGGCGCTGGTCCGATCGGCGCTCTGGGATCGCGCGCGACACATCGAGCGCGCGAGCCTGCCGTCTTACGCGGCGATGCTGCTCGACCACGTCAAGGGCCTCACCGACGCGGAAAACGAACGGCAGACGCAGGTGATGGCCGAGCGCGGGCTCTACTAGATGCAGCCGCCGGAAACAGCCTTCGCCATCCTCGCCTACGACGGAATTGAACCCATCGATATCGGCGCGACCTACGGCGTGCTGTCGATGGCGAAGCGGCTGGCGCCCGGCTTACGATTTTTTGTCGTGTCCAAATCGGGCGGCGAGCTGACGATGGCGAATGGATTGCGGCTCGTGGCCGACCACGGTTTTGCCGATTGCCCTGCCGCCGATGTTCTGATCGTCCTTGGCGGACCCGGCTGGCAAGCCGCATCGGACGACCCGCCGGTTCTGGCGTTCATCGACACGTTTCACCGGGGCAACGGCACCGTCGCTGGCGTATGCACCGGAGGCATGATCGTCGGCGCCGCGGGCCTGCTTGCAGGACGCTCCGCGACAACCAAGCGCGAGATCGTCGATGGCGAGACGCGTCCGCTCGACCTGCTCGCCCAACGGTATCCAAACGCCCGCGCAATCGAGGCGCGTATCGTCGACACCGGATCGGTCCTGACGGGTGGTGGCGTTTCGCTCGGAATCGATATGACCCTGCACCTGATCGAGCGTTTCCTCGGCCATCGCGTCGCCGAAGAGACCGCCCGCATTCTCGAATACAAACGCGCCTGGAAAGCGAATGGCGCCGCGCTGCCCGACATTATCGAGGCGCCTGACGCTCGACACATTGAGTATCGACACGGTGGTGACCATCAGCCGCTGCGGCGAGCTTGAGCCACGCGGCCGAAATCCCGGCGATCATAGCGTTCGTATCACCGGCAACAGCGGATAACTATCCTGGAGGCCGTCTTGTTGCAGACGCCTTGTTGACCACACTGTCCGCCATCGGGGTGCCTGCGACGCGAACCTCATCGCCTGACGCGATCCCATCCGGCGGAGTTGCAATCACCCGATCGTCGGGTTCAAGTCCGGACGCAATCTCGATCTCATTGCCCAGATCGCGTGCGATCGTGACCGTCCTTAAAACGACATGACTGTCGGCGCCGACCGTCGCGACCCGCAGCCCATTCCGGTCGAAAATCAGCGCGCTCGCCGGGATGTTGATCACCGTCCCCTGCCCTGCCAAATCAAGATATATATTGGCAAAGGCGCCGGTCATGAGCTCCCCGCCGGAATTGTCGACGAACAGCAGCATGCGCGTCGTGCCGGATGCCGCATCGACCGCCTGTGTGGAAGCCTCGACGGTTGCCGGAAAGTCACGCCCGGGATATTCGGGAACGGTGATGCGCGCCTTGGTGTGCATCTCGATCTCGGGCACGTATTTTTGCGGTACGTTTACATAGGCGCGCAGCCGCGTGATGTCGGACACGACGAATAAGGCGGGCCCGCCCCCCGATCCCGAATTGATCAAGGCACCGACGTCAGTGGTGCGCGCCGTTACAAGTCCATCGAATGGTGCGGTGATGCGCTTATATTTCTCCAGCACGCGAACCCGGTCGAGATTGGCTTGCGCCGATCTGGCCAGCCCTTGCTTGTTGGAAAAATCGGCAAGCCGTTGGTCCAGGTCCTGCTTCGACACCGTTCCCGACGCGACCAGCGATTGTCCTCGGCTGAGTGTTGCGGCGGAGAGCGTGGCATTGGCCTGCGCACTGGCGACGGCCGCCTTGGCTTGCATAATCTGCTGATCGAGATCGGGGGCGTCGATTTCGGCCAGGAGCTGCCCGGCCTTGACCGGCGTTCCGATGTCCACCTTCAAATCTTTGATATAGCCGCTGACGCGGGCGTAGATTTGCGCCTGGGAATACGCTTCCAGCCGGCCGGGAAGTTGCAGAACAGCCGGCTTGGCGTGCCGATCCGGCCGGGCGACCGCGACGACGGGGACGGCCCGTTCTTCGGTCCATTCGCTGAGACGCGCGTCGGCGCTTTTGCGCGTGCCGATTCCGATAACCACGATTGCGGCAGCAATAACGAGGCCTGCGACCCCCGCGATGCGCAGCCCTCGGCGCGATACGACGGGGCGGCTAGTTTCAGGCGGCATGCGGTTCTCCGGTCGCAGGGATATGCGCCGTGCGGTCGCGTCGATGGACGATGCTGAACACGACCGGCACGAACATCAGCGTTGCAACGGTGGCAAAGACGAGGCCACCAACCACTGCGCGGCCGAGCGGTGCATTTTGTTCGCCGCCCTCGCCAAGCGCAAGGGCCATCGGCGCCATGCCGATGATCATGGCAAGCGCAGTCATTAATACGGGCCGGAAACGGACGAAGCCAGCCTGGATGGCGGCCTCAATTGGATCGCCAAGTTCGGCGAGCCGTTCGCGGGCGAAGCTGATGACGAGCACGCTGTTTGCTGTGGCGACGCCCATGCACATGATGGCCCCGGTGAGTGCCGGGACCGACAAGGTCGTGCCGGTGGCGAACAGCATCCAGACGATGCCGGCGAGCGCGGCGGGCAGCGCCGTGATGATCACGTAGGGGTCGCCCCAGGACTGGAAATTCACGACGATCAATAGATAAATCAGCACGACGGCGCCGAGTAGCCCGAACAGTAGGCCGCTGAAAGCATCGTTCATCGTGCGGACCTGCCCCAGCAAAACGACGCGGCTTCCCTTCGGCACATCTTTGGCCGTTTCATTAATGACCTGCTGCACCTCGGCCGCCACCGCGCCGAGATCGCGTCCTTGCGTGGTCGCGTAAATCTGGATGACCGGCTCAATATCATACTGCGATACGACGGCGCTTCCGACCACGCGCTTGATATCGGCGAGGGCGCCAAGCGTCTGCGATTGCGCGCCCGCGGCCGTAATAGGCAGACTGTCCAGTTGTGCCAGGGAATCGATCTTGTACTGCGGCGTCTGCATGACGATCGAGTAGGATACGCCGGTGACCGGATTGAGCCAAAAGGTCGGCGCCACCTGGCTGCTGCCGGCGAGGTTCACCACCAGGCTGTTTGTTACGTCCCGCTCGGTGACCCCGACGTACTGCGCCCGCGTCCTGTCGACATCGACGTCAAAGCCGGGAGCACTGAGGGACTGTTGAATACGGGCATCGACGAGACCCGGAACGTGATGAAGGCGACGCAGGAGCTGCAAGGCATAGGCATAATTCGCCGCGTTATCCTTTCCGCGGATTTGCAGGTCGATGGGAGCCGGCGCGCCGAAATTCAGGATTTGGCTGACGATGTCAGCCGGCAGAAATGAGAACGTCACCCCGGGAAACCGCTGCGGCAGTTCCTCACGCAAGGTCTTCACATAATCGGCCGTCGGCGCGTGCCCGTCGTTAAGCTTGATCTGGACGTTGCCGTCTTGCGGGCCGATGGTGCCGGTGTTGTTGTAGGTGGTATTAATGCCGCTCACCGGCAATCCGATATTGTCCACGATCGTGCCGAGATCGCGGGCTGGGATAATCTGGCGAATTACCTTTTCGATTTGAGCAAACTGAACAGCGGTTTCCTCGACGCGCGTGCCGACTTGAGTGCGCGCATGCATGAGGATTTGACCGGCATCGACGTCTGGGAAAAAGTCACGACCCAGATATGGCACAAGGGCGAACGAGCCGAATATAAAAACAAGGAAGCAGCTCACGAAAACGGCGCGGTGATGAAGAGCCATGATCAGAAGCTCACGGTAGCCCAGCCGGAAGCGTTCAAAGGCGGCCTCGAAGCCCCGTTGAAACCGCACGAGAGGATTGCGCGACGGCGGCAATGGACCGTCAAGCCCGTGCAGGTCGGTATGGGCCGCGTGCTTGCGCAGCAGATGGTTCGCCATCGTCGGCACCAGTGTGCGCGATAGAATGAAGGAGCAGGCCATCGCCGACATGACCGCCTCAGCCATCGGCACGAACAGGAATCGCGCCACGCCGCCAAGGAAGAACATCGGCACGAACACGATGCAGATGCACAGCAGCGATACGAATGCCGGCGTCACGATCTGCGCCGCGCCGTCCAAAATCGAGGTCTCGACTTCCTTGCCTTGTTCGAGATGCCAGTTAATGTTCTCGATGGTCACCGTGGCGTCGTCGACGAGAATACCGACCGCGAGCGCCAGGCCTCCCAGCGTCATGATATTGAGTGTCTCGCCGAGCGCCCACAATATCGCGAGCGAGCCGAGCACGGACAATGGGATGGAGGTCGCGATGATGACGGTGGAGCGCCAGCTGCCGAGGAATATCAGAATCATCAGGCTGGTCAGCGCGGCCGCGATGACGCCCTCGCGAACGACACCATCCACGGCGCCTTGAACGAATATCGATTGATCGCCGATCGGCTTGACGGTCAGCGTGCTCGGCAACGTATCCTTTATCTCCGCGAGCTTCCGCTTGATGCCGGAAATAACATCGAGCGTCGAGGCCGAGCCGTTCTTGAGTATTTGCATCAGCACGGAACGGTCGCCGTCGACGTGCACAATATTCGTTTGCGGCGCATTGCCGTCGTGCACGTGGGCCACGTCGCCGATATAGATCATCGCGCCATTTACGGTTTTTATCGGCAACTTGCCCAGATCGGCGATGGCGGATGGCGCGTCGTTGAGTTGTATCGCATATTCGAAATTGCCGATCTTTTGCGTTCCAACCGGCGTGATCAAATTCTGCGCGGCCAGCGCGTTAGCGACGTCCTGGCCGGAAAGCCCGCGCGCCTGCATTGCCGCCGGATCGAGGTCGATCTGGATCTGTCGTTCTTTTCCACCGAACGGCAACGGGATCGCCGCGCCTGGTACGGTAACGAGTGGCGTACGCAGGAAATTGAGTCCGATGTCGGCGAGCGTCTGTTCGGACAAGCCGCGTCCCGATAGTGCGAGCTGAAGGATGGGTACCGTGGAAGCATTATAATTGACGATCAGCGGCGGCGTGGCGCCGGGCGGCATCTTCTTGACCATCGTTTGAGCGATCGCCGTGACCTGGGCATTCGCAAGGCGAATATCCACGTTCGGCTGAAAGAACACCTTGGTGACGCTGATGGTGGTGTAGGACGTGGCTTCGAGATGCTCGATATCGTTGACGGTCGTCGTCAAGGCCCGCTGAAATTGCGTTGTCATGCGGCCGGCCATTTCATCCGGCGCCAGTCCAGTGTACTGCCAGATGATCGCGATCACCGGTATCCGGATATCGGGGAAGATATCGACGGGCGTGCGCAGAGCCGCGAGCGGACCGATGATGAGGACAACCAGGGCGAGAACGACAAACGTATAGGGGCGCCGCAGGGCGATACGGACAAGAGCGTTCATGTGGCGCGGGCTCCGGGGATCAAGTCCTGGACCGATATAGACCGATATAGCATGAGCGATGAGGAGCGAGAACGGGGCCGCGGGCCGGAACGAAGCACCCGGGTGTTATAATAACGCCGGGCGGGGCGACCGGACCCCCCGCCGCAGCGCACAAGGGCTCGAAACCGGGACCCGCTAAATCCTTCGCAGCGGGTTGGTGAGCGCCAGAAAAAAGCCGGTGGTCGTCAACAACGCCATTACCAGGAATCCGGCGCGAAACGCCTCTACAATGTTGCTTTGAATAGCGACGCGAGCATCAGTCGACAGCGCCGGTCCAGCCGGGCGAACGTGCTCGACCATCGCCGCAAAGACCTGCGCGGCTTCCGGATTCCTGATCGCCAGCGTTGCAAAGAGCACGGCGGCGACGAGAGCGGTACCGAACGCCGCGCCGATCGAGCGGGAAAACTGCACTGAAGCCGCCGCCTCCCCCAAGCGCTGAGAACCGGCCGCGCTTTGTACGCTGACCTGGACAACACCCATGACCGTTCCCATGAACGTGCCGATTACCAGCATCATAACCGCAAAGGCTTCCGTGCCGAGCCTGTCTGCCCAAAAGGCGAGGACAACAAAACTCGCCGTAACGATGAGGAGACCGCCCACGGGAAATACCGTGGTCAACCCGGTTTTGCTGACCAACCGCCCGGTCACGAGCGAGCCGGCCCCGATTCCGATGGTGAGCGGCACCAACAGAAATCCGGTCGTGGTCGGCGATATCCCGCGCACAACCTCAAGATAGACCGGCAGAAACGTGATAAAGGAAACCAGCGCTGCGCCGTGACAGGCGGCAAGGGCGTCACTATGCCAGATCGCCGGCTGGCGCAGCAGACCGAGCGGAATGAATGGCGACGGTGTGCGGTTCTCGTGCCGAACCAGCCACACCAGCGCGGCAATGCCGATCGCCAGTGTCACGCCACCTAACGGCAAGGAGCTGAGATCGGCGTGTTGGACCTGTTCCAGCGCGAGCAGTGAGGTCGCGACAAATACCGTGAAAAGAATGAGCCCGCCAGGATCGGCTTTCCAAGGCAGGCGCGCCCGCGTCGGCATCGGCAACCGCCAAGTCAACGCCAGCCCACCCAGCCCGATCGGAATATTGACCAGGAAGATCGATTGCCAGCCGAAATGCTGCGTCAGATAACCGCCGGCGACAGGTCCGAAGGTGTTGGCGCTGACCGCGACGGCGGCAAGGTAGCCTTGGTAACGCGCGCGTTCGCGCGGCGGTATCGCCTCGCCGACCAATGCCTGCGACAACGTCATCAAGCCGCCACCACCGAGCCCCTGCAGCACGCGCGCCAGCGTCAGCAACTCGACCGTAGGCGCCGCCGCGCATAGCAGCGACGCAGCCATGAAAACACCGAGCGCAATGAACATCAAACGGCGGCGTCCGAACGCGTCGCCGAATCGGCCATAGATCGGCGCAGCAATCGTCGCCGCGATCAGATAGGACACCACGACCCATGAGGCACGCTCGATGTGGCCGGTCGACGCCACGATCGCCGGCAAGGCTGTGGCAACGATGGTCTGATCGACCACCGCCAGAAACATCGGCAGCATGATCGATGGAAACACCGTAAGGAACGCCGGAGACTTGGCGGCCGCGTGAGGGGGCGGAATATTGCTCTGACTCGGGCCGCTCGACACCGGTGCGAAAATCCTGCTGCTGCGCTATTTGAAATTGCTCTTAGTGCGCCATGAAGATCGGCAATGTGGCGTTGCCCAGGATGTGCCGCGTGGCGCCGCCGAAGATCATCTGGCGCAAACGGCTTTGCGTGTAAGCGCTTTTGACCAGCAGGTCGCAGCCGAGCTTGTCTGCATATTCGAGCGTGATCTCGCCGGTCGCTTCGCCCGATTGGTGCGCGCGGGACTTGACGATCGACGCTGAGGCTTTGACGCCGTTTCGTCGCAGATGCAGTGCCGCCGCCTTGCAGGACGCCGGCGTTGCCGATCCGCCTTCCACGGTCAGGACGGTCACCTCGTCGGCGAGGCATAGAAGCGGCATCGCGAGGGCATTGGTATGGGCCTGTTCTGTGCTGTCGTTCCAGGCGATCAACACATTGCGGCCGAGCGATTGCGGCACCGCCGTCGGCACGAGCAACGCCGGCTTGCCGCTCTCGAACAGCGCTGCTTCGAAAGGCGGCATGCGCGCATTTTTCGCCTCGGGGCCTGGACGCCCGAGTACGATCAGATCGAAGAAACGGCCGTGGCTGCCGATGAAGTCGTCCTCAGCGTACGCTTCGCGCGGCCAGTCGTAGGAAAAGGTCGCGGGGCCCTCTGCGCTCGTCGCCTGCGGCACGCCGTGCGATGCCATGAAGGCCATAAATTCGCTTCTGACCAACTTGGCGGTATCGCCGTCAAAACCGCTGGATATTGCCATGCCGCTGACAGGCTCGACGGTCACATACGTCCCGAGCGATGGACGCACCGCGAAGCCTTCAATGTAGCTATCGAACTTGCGTGCGACCAGCCTGGCAGCCTCAAGAACCGCCGGCATTGCATCGTGATCCTCGGAGGGTATCAGGATCGTTTTCATGGGCTTCACAACGGGTGCACACGCCTTGATGAACTGGCGCGGTAACAATGGCTCGAATTGTGAGCTAATTCCAGCCGAAAGCACCTCAAATCCAGCCCGAGGCGGACATGACCCAAGGCAATTGCATACGGATCCAGCTTGAAAACTCAAAAAAGATCACCGTCGCATCCACTAAACCCGGAATGCGCCACAGGGGCTGGGCAGGAATGCAACCTCGTGCGGACATAGAACGCGATAGGCGTCGTCACACATGCAACAGATCGACGTGGTGGTTGACGTCCTGTTGGGTGTTGAAGTCGGCGAGGACGTAATTGCCCATGAGGGTGAGAGCCTCGGTGTGCGTGCCATCACTCACGGTCAGCACGCCACTGGTATGGGCGGCATTCTCGACAAACTTCAATTGCCCGTTGCCTGTCGTGTAGTCGATGGCACCGAAGTCGATGTGATCACCACTCGCAAAGCCCGTCACCGTTCCGGTGAACTTGTTCGCCACGCTGGTGGCGCTATCGAGCCAAAGCTGGCCGGTGGCGCCAGGCCCGAAGGTGATTTTGGCAGATGAAGCGAGGCCGAACTCGAGAATGCCGGTGCCTTCGATCGTTCCCTTTCCTGCGCCGGTAACGGCACCGTCGATGGCAAGGTGATAGCCATTGGCATCCAGATTGCCGGTATTGGCTACCGCCCCGGTGATGGTCAGATCGCCGCCTTCTGCCCCCAGCGTGCCGGCATTGGTGACCTTGGCCCCGCTGATGGTGCTGGCGGTCGCGGCATTGGTCGCCTCGATCAACGAGCCTGCAACGGTCGATATCGCCCCGCCGCTGATGGTCGCCCCGTCAAGATCGATATGCGCGCCTGACGCCAAGGCCTTCATCTGGCCCGTTGCGGTATTGGCGACGTCGCTTTCAAGCAGCAGCACGCCGTGGCGGGTGGCTTCCAGGATGCCTGCATTGCTGAAGCTCGCGGCATCGACGATGAGCATGCCGCCGCCGGCATCGCTGGCATCGACGATCCCTTTAGCTGAATTGACGATATTGAGATGGCTATCGCCGATCGTGCCGAGGCCGGCGATGGTGTTGCCGGCGGTTGCGCTGCCATCGGTCAGCGCGGCGGCGCTGCCATCGCTCACGATCGCATCGTTGACGCCCGACAGATTGATATGACCGCTGCCCGCAAGCAGCACCGCTGCCGAGATCATGAGATCCGTAACGTCGGCACCTGCCAGAAGCGTGACCGTGTTGGTATTGTTGATGGTGCCCTTGAGCCTGAGCGTGGTGTCGTCGCTCACCGCCAGATTGCCGGCGTTGTTCACCGGCAAGCCTGCGCCGCTGCCATCGAGCGTACTGGTACCGCCCCCGGTGACATTGATCGCCGCGTTGGTGCCGGTCGTCTTGAATGTGCCGCCGGTCACCGTTGAGCCTTCGAGATCAACCTGCGCGCCGGTTCCCGAAGCCAGGATGATGCCCTTGGTCGTATTGACGACATTGCCTTCAATTGCGATCAGCGAGTTCCTCCCCAGCGCCTCGATCAGGTTCGAGTTGCCGACGGCGGAGGCAACAATCAGCCCCTGCGCGGTGGCCCCGTCCAGAGTGCCGGCGTTGGTGATCGTGTTCGCGCCTGTATCGAGCGTCAGTGAATTGTAGATCCCATTGCCGTCGATCACGCCCTTGGCATTATTGATGAGCGTCAGGTGCGCATCACCGATGGTGCCGGCGCCCGAGATCGTATTGCTTGCGGTCGCGCTGCCGTTGGTCAGCATGGCGGTGTTGCCATCGCTGACGATGCCGTTGTTGGCATTATCCGACAGCGTCACCTTGCCGGCGCCGGCCAGCGTCACGTTCCCCGAAATCACAAGGTCGGTGGCATCGCCGGTCGAATTGAGCGTGATCGTGCCGGTGTTGTTGAATGTGGCATTCGCCGCAATTGTGCCGAACCCCAAGGTCGCCGCATCGGCAACCGTGATCTTGCCGGCCAGAGCTCCTGTGCCCGTGCCGCCCGTCACATCGAGCGTATTGCCATTGATGGCCAAAGTTGCCTTTGCCGCCATATCCAGAATGGCCACCGAATTGGCCTGCGAGGAGGCGACCGTGTAGGTCCCTGCCGCCGTGATCAGCACGGTGTCGCCAGCAATCGGCGTCCCCGCCGGCGCCCAGTTTGCTCCCGTGTTCCAGTCGCCACCTCCCCCCGAGGTATGGCTGAAGGTGAACACCGTGACGGCAGACGCGGTTGTGGTTGCCGTTCCTGCCGAAATGCCGCCGTTGTCAGCCGTGATGGTATCGCCATCAGAAAGGAGGGTGGATAGGCCGACCTCGAAGGTCGTATCCCAGTATTGGCCGCGCTCCGAGCCCCAAGGATTGCGGATTTCGAGCAGACCCGTGCCGATGTCGTAACCGTAAATCGACAATGCATGATCGGCAACCAGGGTC
>DATATS010000217.1:0-21805 GCA_036268675.1 Pseudolabrys sp. | reverse complement strand
GCGCGTCCGATCGCGACGCTGTCGGTCGAAGCGCAGGAGCGCCACGAGCGCAGAGAACGCGTTTATCGCGACGATTGACGCGCGAATATTTTCGGCAAGATGAATTTTTCTCTGTCATGGCCGGGCTTTTGTCCCGGCCATCTCGATCAGGGACGCACCGTGATTGTCCAAGCGGGATCGCCGGGTCAAACCCGGCGATGACAAGCTGAGTTCGACGCGATAATTGCGCTACGACACGTAATCTGGTTCTTCGCGATCGAGAATGCGTTTCAGGGCATCGAAATGCCGCTGCGTCGGCGAGGGACCCTCGTACAGGTCAGCGGCAATGTCGCGCCTGGTTTTCTCGACTACGGCGGCAGGCATTTGCTTCAAAGGCTGTCCGGTCCACATGGCGTAGATCTGAACCTGCGCGGCGCGTTCGATGTAGTAGAGCCGATCGTAGGCCTCGGCCACGGTCTCGCCCATCGTGGTAATGCCGTGATTGGCCATGAACAGCACGGGCTTGTCGCCGATGACCTTGGCGAGACGCTTGCCTTCTTCCGGATCGAGAGCGGGACCGGTGTATTGGTCGTCATATGCGATCAGCCCCATCATGCCGACTTCGGTCTGGCCGATTTCCTTGATGCGCGGATTCTCCAGGCGCGTGAGCGCACTCGCAAACGGCATATGCGTGTGAAAAACCGCCTTGGCGTGCGGCAACGCATTATGGATCGGCGCGTGGATGCAAAAGCAGGAACGCTCGACTTCGCCTTCGCCGCTTTTCACCTTGCCGTCGTCGACGCCGACCTCCATGAATGAGGACGCGGTCACCTCCGACCAATGCATGCCGAACGGGATCTGGTAATAGCGGTCGCTGCGGCCTGGCACCAGGAATGTCAGGTGGTTGAAGATGCCCTCGTTGAAACCGTGCTTGACGGCGATCCGGTGGGCCGCCGCAAGATCGACGCGCGCCTGCGCCTCTTCCGCGCTGCACTCGCGCAGCGTGGCCGGCGAAACTCTGATCTGCATGGAAATTCTCCCTGTGTCGCGGCGAGTATCGGTCGTCAGACGTCCCGATTGCTCATGGTTGCGCAAGGCTACCGCTCGCGCATTTTGCAGTCACCAATAAAATCAATAGCGGGGGCGCCATCGGCGCCCTTGGGCCCGGAAACACCGCGGCCTCCGGCTGGGGAGCATCCGGAGGCCGCGTCGTTGTCGCCGTTTTGCGCTCGCGAGACACAAACCGGCGCGGGAGCCCGATAAGCTACGCGGGGACTAAACCGTTGCGCATGAGCGGAAATCCGGTCTCCCCCGGGCTCATGCGTCAGAACGGCAGGATCACGTCGGACAATTGCTGGCCATAGCGCTGCTGCTGCACGTCGGTAAGCTGGCCGCGCCCGCCATAGGCGATGCGAGCTTGCGCGATCTTGGAGGAGTCGATGGTGTTGTCGCTCTGGATGTCCTCCGGCCGCACGATGCCTGCGACGATCAGTTCGCGGATTTCGAAATTGACGCGGATCTCCTGCTTGCCCTCGACGACCAGATTGCCGTTCGGCAGCACCTGCGTCACCACGGCGGCGACGTTGGTCTGCAAGGCTTCCGAACGGTTGACCGAACCCTTGCCGTCGCTCGAGGACGTGGCGTCGGCGGTGAGGATGCGCGTCGGCACCGCGGCGTTCAAGATCGGCACTTTGCTCTTGCCGAAGAAGTTGTCGATGCCCGAGTCTTCCTTCACGTCGCGGCTGCGCTGGGTCTCGTTGGCGATGTTGGCCTTGTCGGTGATGTTGACCTGGACCGTGAGGAGGTCGCCGATCTGGTGCGCGCGCTGGTCCTTGAAGAAGGCGCGCGAGCCGTTGCGCCAGAGCGAATTGGGATTGTAGGAGGCCGGTTGCGCCGCCGGCATCGGCATCTGTATCGGCTTGTAGCCTGGCCGCGCGGTCGGATTGTTGATCGCACTCAAGGCTGGCGGCTGGCCGATATCCTTGATCCGTTGAAGCGCGGCGCAGCCGCTGAGCAGCGAAGCCGCCAGCGTTGCCAGGACCGCGTGGCGCGTTACCTTAAGGACATTCATCGGCATCACTTTCACAAATGTTGAACTGCAAACCTTGGATCGCGAAACCTTGGGTCACTGACGCTCGGTGGTCGGCGCGATATTGGCGGCGAGCTGTGGCGACCGGTTGCTGATGAGGACACGGCCGGGACCGGTCACGACTCCTTGCACGCTGCGCTTGGTTTGTTCGTTGAGCACGCTGATCACATCGCCTTCGGCGCCGGCCTCGCTCGCCTTGCCGCGCACCGTCAGGGTAATGCCCGGCACCCGGTAGACGAGAGTGACCGACTCACCGCGCTGGACCAGCGCCGGCTTCATCAGTTCGGCCGCGCGCAATACGCTGCCGGACAGCAAAGCGCCGCGGGCGGCAAACCCGATGGCATGCACGCGGCCGGAAACGAAGTCGCGGCCAAGGTCGGCGCGCGGACGCCGCTCGGCGACAATGTCGGCGTCCTTGAGGATTTCGCCGCGCTCGACCGGCCGGGCGACGATGAGCACTTCGGCCGTCACCACGGCGTGGCCGGTCAGGCGCAGATTGCCGCGCGCACCGGCGCCGGTCGGGATCGAAACGGTGGCGTCGAAACGGCCGTCGTCCGGCGCGAAAGAAACGTGCGAAACGCGCGGGTCGCCTTTGGCGTCGGGCTCGACCTGGATTGTCTGTAGTCCGCGGTCGAACGTCACCGCGACGTCCTTCGGCGCTCCGAGCGCGTATTGCGCCGACAGCGCCCGCGCGATCACGCTTTCGATCGCCGCCGAGGAAATCGCGCGGCTCGCCCGTGTCACCGTGACTTCGGTAATGCCGCCGGCGTCGAGCCCGACCAGCGCGTGCTCGCGCACCGCCTCGATCACCGCCTCGGCCGACACCGTTCCGGTAGAGCCGAGATCGGGCGCGCGGAAAATCGGCACCTTGGCGATGATGCCGGCATTCTCCACCAGATCGTCCACACGCACGATATCGCTCGTGACGGTGGCTTCCGATCTGAGTTTCGGCCGCAACTGGTCGGTCGCGGCTGCGGCGTTGCCGAGCGCGGTCAGCGTAACGAGTGCAAAGGCGAGGGTGCGGATCATGACACGGACCTCAATGCATCAGGTTCGAGGTCGCCGACAGCATCTGGTCGGCGGCGGTGATGACTTTGGAATTCATCTCGTAGGCGCGCTGGGCGGCGATGAGATTTGTGATTTCGGTGACTGAATCGACGTTCGATTGCTCAAGATTGCCTTGCTGCAAATCGCCGGCGCCGTCGGTGGAGGCGAGGCCGTCCTGCGGCGCGCCGGAAGCGGGCGTTTCGGTGAACATGTTGTCGCCGATCGGCAGCAGGCCGGCCTGGTTGATAAATCGCGTGAGCGTGAATTGGCCGAGCACCGTCGGTGTCGTTGCCCCTTGCGTGATTACCGAGACCTGGCCCTGCGGATTGATCGTAAGGCCGCTCGAATTCTGCGGAATGGTGATCGCGGGCTGCACGACGTTGCCTTGAACGGTGACGATGCGACCCTGCGCGTCCATCTGGAAGCTGCCGTCGCGCGTGTAGGAGTAGGTTCCGTCCGGCAACTGGATCTTGAAGAAACCATCGCCTCTGATCGCGACATCGAGCGCGCCGCCGGTCTGCGACAAGGTCCCTTGCGTCATCAATCGCGCGGTGCCGACGGTCTTGACGCCGCCGCCGAGATCGATCCCGACCGGAAGAATGTTGCCTTGGGCGGAGGTCTGCGAGCCGATCCGGCTGACATGCTCATAAAGCAGGTCCTGGAATTCCGCGCGCTGGCGCTTGTAACCAGTGGTCGTCATGTTGGCGAGATTGTTGGAGATGACCTGGACGTTGAGTTCCTGGGCCATCATTCCGGTCGCGGCGGTCATCAATGCACGCATAGTATCAACTCCCCTTGATCATCAGTTCGGTACGTCGGCGAGCTTGTTGATCGACGTCTCGCCGAGGTCGTGTTGCTGTTGCAGGATCGAGGCAATTTGCGTGTAGCTGCGCGTGATCTCGATCATCCGCGACATCTCAACGACCCCGCGCACGTTGGATTTCTCGATCGCGCCCTGGATGACGCGCGACGTCGTGCCCGGTTTGACCTCAGCGTCGCCTGCGGCAAAGGTGCCGCTGCCGTCTTTCTGAAGTCTCTGCGGGTTGTCGAGCCTGACGAGCTTGAGCGTGCCGCGAACCGAATCGACGGTCTGCGTGCCTTCGCGCACGCTGATGGTGCCGTCGGTGCTGATCTGGATCTGATGGTCGGTCGGCTGAAATTGAATCGGGCCGTTGTCGCCAAGCACCTGGTCGCCGTCGCTGTTGACCAGATCGCCGTTCCCATTGATCTGTAATGCGCCGTTGCGGGTGTAGCGCGGACCGTCTTTCGTCTTCACCACCAGGAAGGCTTCGCCGTCGATAGCGACGTCGAGCGGATTGCCGGTCTTTTGAATCGGCCCTGACGACATGTCGTGCCAGGTGCCGCGATCTTGCACCAGGCTCACGCGATTGCCTGGCAGACCGCCGCCTGCGGAAGCGCCGAGAAATTCCTCGAACAGCGAACCGTCGGACTTGTATCCGGTGGTGTTGATGTTCGCGATGTTGTTGGCGACGACGTCGAGTTCGCGGCTGAGCGCCATCTGACGCGACAGTCCGACGAGCAACATGTTCTGCATCGGTATTCTCCCCTTAGGACCGGACGCGGTCTTGAACCCTCCCGAGGCAAGACCCGCCGGCATCCGGCCATCGAGCTCTCCCAAGCCCGTGACCGACAAGGTCATTGCAGCGACCGTGCCAAATTGGAAAATTCAGTTTAATCAGGCACTTAAGAGAAAACACCGGGGCGCCGCCGCAGGCAAAAACGGCCGCCGCGGCGGGGCACCCGGCAAAAGTTTCCCTGTGCGGAGCCTCGCGAAAGCATCTGTTAACCATACCGACCTACCTTTGCCGGCAGGGGGAGCGCGGGCGTCGCGCATCCGCGGTGTTTGCAGGGGCGCACGCGCTCCGCCGCATCGCAACGTCCGCTTATCAGTTGAAATCGGGGCTATCATGGCAGCCAAGGCGAAACAGGCGGACGCGGACCTCGACGACGAGCCGGAAGGCGATGGCGCAGCGGCGCCGGTGGCAAAAAAGAAATTCAGCCTGAAAAAGCCGTCGCTGAAGATGACGATCATCGCAGCGGCCGCCATCCTGCTGATCGGCGGCGGCGGAGCAGGTGCCTACTACTTCTTCGGCGGCGTTGGTCATGCCAAGCCGGCGCACGTCGCCGCCAAACCGGCCATCTTCGTCGATCTGCCGGACGTGCTGGTCAACCTGTCGAGCGCCGGCACCGACCGCACGCAATATCTTAAAGTGAAAATCGTGCTCGAAGTGCCCGATCCCAAAGTGGTCGAGGAAATCCAGCCGCTGATGCCGCGGGTGATGGATGCCTTCCAGACCTACTTGCGCGAATTGCGGCCGACCGATCTTGACGGCTCGGCCGGTCTTTACCGGCTCAAGGAGGAACTGACACGGCGAGTCAATGCTGCGGTCGCACCCAACCGCATCACCGCCGTTCTGTTCAAGGAGATCGTCGTCCAGTGAGCGCGTACATCTCCGCAACGAGCAGACCGGCTTTCTGATTTTTTAAGGCAGTGCGGCCCTAGACCATGGCGCTCAAGGAACAAATCGATCAAGACGCGCTCGCCGCCGAATGGGGCGTGGCGCTGGAAGCCGATTCCAGCGCGCCGGCGCCCGACGCAGCCGCGTCCGCCACTCCTGGCGTCGACGAGGCGGCCGCCCAATGGGCCGCCATGGTGGACGACAGCGGCGGAACCCACGGCGCCAAAGGCGGCGCCGAGCGCATCCTCAATCAGGATGAAATCGACTCGCTGCTCGGCTTCAGCCTGGCGGATGTGACGCTCAACGACAATTCCGGCATCCGCGCCATCATCGACTCGGCGATGGTGTCCTACGAGCGCCTGCCGATGCTGGAAATCGTCTTCGACCGCCTGGTGCGGCTGATGACGACCAGCTTGCGCAATTTCACGTCCGACAACGTCGAAGTCTCGCTCGACCGCATCACCTCAGTGCGTTTCGGCGACTATCTCAATTCGATCCCGCTGCCGGCGATCCTGGCGGTCTTCAAGGCCGAGGAGTGGGACAATTTCGGGCTCGCCACCGTCAATTCCAGCCTCATTTACTCGATCATCGACGTGCTGCTCGGCGGCCGGCGCGGGCAGAACACCGTGCGCGTCGAAGGCCGTCCCTACACCACCATCGAGACCAACCTCGTCAAGCGCATGATCGAGGTGGTGCTGGCGGACGCCGAACTCGCCTTCAAGCCGCTGTCGCCGGTCAAGTTCAACATCGACCGGCTGGAGACAAATCCGCGCTTTGCCGCGATTTCACGGCCGGCCAACGCCGCCATCCTGGTGCGGCTGCGCATCGACATGGAAGATCGCGGCGGCAATGTCGAATTGCTGTTGCCCTACGCGACCATCGAGCCGATTCGCGCCACGCTTCTCCAGATGTTCATGGGCGAGAAGTTCGGCCGCGACCCGATCTGGGAAGGCCATCTTGCGACCGAGATCGGCCAGGCCAATATCGGCGTCGATGCCGTGCTGTACGAGGCCTCGCTGCCGCTGCGGCGGATGATGAGCCTCAATGTCGGCGATACGCTCATGCTTGAACTTAAGCCGGACGCGCTGGTCAGCGTACGCTGCGGCGATATCACGTTGACCGAAGGGCGGATGGGCAAGGTCGGAGACCGTGTCGCGGTGCGCGTGGCCAAGGCGCTGCGCAAGCCACGCACCACGTTCGCCATGTTCGAGAAGGCGGACGAACCAACCAATCGCATGGAGGTACCGTGAGCCCGCATTATGGATTTGCCATCGAGAGCATGGTCTCGGTGCTGCTTCTGCTCACCATTCTGTATTGCGTGCGGCTCAACAAGCAGCTTCGCCTGCTCAAGGCCGACGAACAGACGCTGCGCGCGACCATATCCGAATTGATCACGGCGACCGAAATCGCCGAGCGCGCCATCGGCGGATTGAAATCGACCATGCATGAGGGCGAGCAGACGATTGCCGACCGGCTGGCAAAGGTCGAGCGGCTGTCTGCGGATATCGAGCGGCAACTTGGCGCGGGCGAAGACCTGCTGACAAGGCTTACGCGCATCGCCGGCGCGGCGCAGCCGGCCCACGAGCAGCAATCGCCGGCCTCCTTGCCGGATGCCAAGGCGGTGGCAGCGGCCGCGCAGGCTTTTGCCGAGCGCACACGCGCCCGGCTCGGTGGCCTGGCAGCATGATTCGTTTTGCGCGCGACTTCCGGCTGATCCCGGTCGTGCTGCTGGCGACGATCAGCCTGTTTGCGCTCAAGGTGTCGGGTCTGGTGTTCGACGGGGGCTATACTTTGGCCGAGCGGATGCAGGCCCGCTACCAGCCCAATCTCAAGGTCACGACCGACGAAAAAATTCCGGATTATCCCAAGATCGTCGTCGCCGATCAGAGCGTGACGCCTGACGTCACCGCCTCGATTCCAGCGCCCGCATCGAAGAAATCCTGGGCGCAGCAAATGTTCAACTACAATGACGCAGCCGGTGACGACGTCACCGGTTCGGTGGACAAAGCCGCCAAGCCGGCCGACCCGCCGCTCAAGACCAGCGAAAAGCCGCCGCCGCCGGGTAAGCTCGAAGTTGGCAATCTGACCGTGCCGCTGGTGCCGGGCCACATCAATTCGCCGGGCGAACGCGCCGTCCTCGAGCGGCTGGGTGAACGCCGCAAGGAGCTCGATACCCGCAGCCACGAACTCGACATGCGCGAGAGCCTGATCAAGGCCGCCGAAAAGCGGCTCGAGGCCAAGGTCGCCGAGCTCAAGGGCGTGGAGACGCAAGTCAAGACCGCCATGAGCAATCGCGATCAGGCGGAGGCCAAGCGCTTCAAGAGCATCGTCTCCATGTACGAGACGATGAAGCCGAAGGAGGCCGCCCGCATCTTCGAGCGTCTGGACCTGAAAGTCCTGGTCGATGTCTCGACGCAGATGAAACCGCGCGCGATGTCGTCGATTCTCGCGGCGATGGCTCCGGAATCGGCCGAAAAGCTCACGGTCGAACTTGCCCGCCGCGCCAATCCGCCCGGGACGCCGCAAGGCGTGAACCGCTTGCCCAAGATCGAGGGCAGGCCGAGCGGCGGTTAGTCCACACGGTTAACGCGACGTTAAATGGGCGCCCCTAGGCTGTCGCGACCGGCATCGTTGCCGGCTGGAACGGCTTTATGACGGCTTGTCTCATCGGCCCCAGGAAGGTGAGCGCGGTGGCGCGTCCGCGTCTCGGTCTTCGCTTTCGTCTTCGCTGTCGTCTTGGCGGCGGCGTGGCGGCGATGCTCGTCGCGCTGCAAGCGCTGACGTTGGTCGCGCTTTCGTGCGCGTCGGCCATTGCCGCCGATCCGGTGAAGGGCGAGGTCAAGGTTTCCACCGAGGGCGGCTATGCGCGCCTGGCGTTTCGTTTCGACCAGGAAGTGCCGGCCACCATCCGCGTTACGTTCCCGATCATGGTGGTGTCGTTCAAGCAGCCGGTGGCGATCGACATTTCCCGTCTCAACGCCGACGCGCGCGATTACATCAGCGCCGCACGGGTCGATCCGGACGGCACCGCGATCCGCATCGCGCTCGTGCACCCGGTCAAGATCGACAGCATTCCGGCCGCCGAGCGGCTGTTCGTCGATCTGATGCCGGAGAATTGGGTTGGCGTCATGCCCGGGCTCCCGCGCGAGGTCATTCAAGAGCTTGCCGACCGTGCGCGCACCGCCGAGCACCAACTGCATCGCGAGCAGATCGCCTCCCGGTCCCGCAAGCCGTCCTCAATCCGCGTCCGGGTCGCGACACAGCCGACCTTCGTGCGCTACGTGTTTGAATTGCCGGATCTCGCCAATGCCGTGCCCGATCGATCCGGTGGCACGCTCGCGCTCAATTTCGACCAGGCGATCAAGTGGGATCTGGCGGACGTCATTGCCGCCTTGCCGGCAACGCTCAAGTCGGTTGCGTCTCACGCGGACACCGATTCGGCCGTCGTCACCTTTGTGCTCAACGGCAAGCCGAATGTGCGAACATTTCGCGAAGACCGCAGCGTCATCGTCGATGTCGGACTGGACGGCGCCAAACCCAGGGCTGCCGCCGCGGCGCCCGTAACTGAAAACGCCAAAACCGCTCCGGCCACCGCTCCCGCCGTTGCGCCGGCAAGCTCTGCGGCAAACGTGCCGGCGATCGAACCGCCGGACACCGTGCCGGCCGGAAAGGATGCCGCAAACCGGCCGCCGCTCGTGCCTGTGCCGCCTGCGGACAATCGAGCAGCACCGCCGCCTGCACCGGCGGTGACCGAGTCGAAATCCAAAGCCGAAGCGCCGGCGGTTGTCGCGGTGCCTAAAGTCGCAGCCAAGCCTCCGGCGCCGGCCGCCGCTCGCGCCGCCGCCGACAAACCTCCGCCGCCCGATCCGAAAGCTCCGGTGGTCGTCGAGTTGCATCAGACGGGCGACAATCTGCGCGCGGAATTTCCGTTCGCCGTGCCGACGCCGGCAGCCGTATTCCGCCGTGCCGACAGTTTATGGCTGGTGTTCGATACGGCCGCCAAGATCGATCTGTCCGCGCTGGTCGGCTCGAACCCACTGATCCGCAACGCCGTGCAGGAACGTGGGGGGGAGGGCGAAGCGGTCCTGCGCATCAAGCTGGCGCGACCGCGGCTGGTGAGCCTTGAAGCCGACGGGCCGTCCTGGATCGTCAATATCGGCGACATCGTGACGGTGCCGAGCCGTCCGCTGGCAATCGCGCGCAGCATCGTCGGCAAGAACCGCGCCAGCATCGCCATTCCGTTCAGTCATCCGGCGAAGATCCACAGTCTCACCGACCACGATATCGGCGATAGGCTGATGGTGGTGACGGCGCTCGCGCCCGCCCGCGGTTTCCTCAAGGAGCAGAATTTCGTCGAGCTGCGCGCGCTGCCCTCGACGCAAGGCGTGGTGTTGCAGCCGATTGCCGACGACATCACGGCTGAACTCGCCGAGGACAAGATCACCATCAGCCGTCCGGGCGGTCTTTCGCTCTCGGCCACGGCGATCGGCCAGCAACAGCTGGCGACCAGTTTCCGCGCCATGACCTTCGACACCCAGCTTTGGGGCTTCGATCGCCAGGCGCCGTTCAACGCCCGCCAGGACGACTTGATCCGCACCGCTGCAATGGCACCGCAGATCAGGCGCCGGCAGGCTCGTCTCAGTCTCGCGCGCTTCTATCTCGCGCGCGACATGTCGGCGGAGGCAAAGGCCGTGCTCGACGTGACGCTTCAGGATGAGCGCGGCACCGACGACGTGACCGGCTCGGTGCTCAAGGCGGTCGCCAACGTGCTGCTCGATCGACCCGAGGACGCACTCAAGGTGCTGGCCAATCCGCAGATCGGAAATCAGCTCGATGCGCCGATCTGGCGCGCCATCGCCTTTGCCCAGCAGGGCAAATGGCCGGAAGCGCACGACGCCTTCAAGAATGTCGAGGCCGCCATGGGCGCGCTGCCGATCGAATTGCAGCGCCTGGCGCTGCGGCAGGCCTTGCATGCGGCGATCGAAGTGCGCGATTTTGCCGGCGCCGACCGCATGCTCAACGAATTCCAGACCATGGGCGTGCCGCCGGCCATGGAGGCCTCGATCGCCGTGCTGGCCGGCCGCCTCGACGAAGGGCTCGGCCGTAACGAAGATGCACTGAAGAATTACCGCACGGCCGTCGCCGGCAGCGACCGGCGCTCCGCCGCGCAAGGGCGCCTGCGCGAGATCATGTTGAGTTTTGCCATCGGCGAGATGCCGCGCAAGGACGTCATCCACGACCTGGAAACCCTCACGACGGTCTGGCGTGGCGATGAAACCGAAGTCGAAGGCCTCAAGCTGCTGGCGCATCTTTATACGCAGGATCAGCGCTATCGGGACGCCTTCCACGTCATGCGCGTCGCGATGATGTCGCATCCCAATTCCGATCTCACACGCCAGATCCAGGATGAGGCCGCTGTCACCTTCGACAGCCTGTTCCTCGCCGGCAAGGGTGACGCGCTGCCGCCGATCGAGGCGCTCGGTCTGTTCTACGATTTCCGCGAACTTACGCCGATCGGGCGGCGCGGCGACGAGATGATCCGCCGGCTCGCCGATCGCCTGGTGTCGGTCGATCTGCTCGACCAGGCCGCCGAACTTCTCCAGCACCAGGTCGATCACCGCCTGCAAGGCGCGGCGCGCGCACAGGTGGCGACCCGGCTCGCCGTCATCTATCTGATGAACCGCAAGCCCGATCGCGCACTCGCGGCCTTGCGCTCGTCCCGCAGCGACGGATTGTCCAATGAATTGCGCGACCAGCGTCTTCTGCTTGAAGCGCGCGCGCTGTCCGACACCGGGCGGCACGATCTCGCGCTTGAGCTTATCGGCAATATCGAGGGCCATCAGGCTACGCGGCTGCGCGCCGACATCCTGTGGGCGGCGCACCGCTGGCGCGCAGCAGCCGAGCAGATCGAGTTGCTTTATGGCGAGCGCTGGAAGAATTTCAAGCCGCTGTCGGACAGCGAACGCGCCGATATCCTGCGGGCGGCCATCGGCTATGCGCTCGGCGACGAGGCGCTGGGACTGTCGCGCTTTCGCGAAAAATATGCCGCCAAGATGGCCGATGGACCCGACCGGCGTGCCTTCGAGGTTGTGAGTGCGCCGACCGGTACCGGCGGCAAGGAATTCCAGAACGTCGCCAAGATGGTGGCAGGCGCCAGTACGCTCGACGCTTTCCTGGGCGAAATGCGCGCGCGTTATCCGGATAGCGCCGCGCTGTCATCGGCCGCCACCGACAAAAATAAAGAGAAGGGCAAGGCGCCGGCAACGGCGAAACCTGACGCCAAACCGAAACCGCAGGCCAAGGCTCAACCGGAAAAGCCCGCCGCCGCGTCCGCTTTGCCGCCGAATGCGCCAGCCGGTGTGCCGCTCAAGCCTGACCCGGCGCCGACCGGATCGATCCCGCGGCTGCCAAAGTAGGGCGCCCAAAGCTGCCAATTTTTCTGGCTAGGTCCCGTAGCTCTGGATCAACGACCCGGCGACGAGCGACCATCCATCGACAAGCACGAAGAAGATCAGCTTGAACGGGAGCGAGACGACGACCGGCGGCAACATCATCATGCCCATGGACATCAAGACCGATGCCACCACCAGGTCGATGATGAGGAACGGCAGGAACAAAAGAAATCCGATCTCGAAGGCGCGCTTGAGCTCGGAGATCATGAAGGCCGGCACCAGAACGCGCAGCGAAATGTCTTCGGGCTTGGCCGGCTCGGGTTCCTTCGCCATGTCGACGAACAGCTTCAGGTCCTTCTCGTTGACATTCTTCTCCATGAAGGCGCGCAACGGTATCGTGCCGCGCTCGAAGGCCTGCTCTGCGGTGATCTGGTTGGCGACCAGCGGGCGCACGCCGGTGTCGTAGGCTTTCTGCAAAGCCGGACCCATCACAAACGCCGTCAGGAACAGCGCCAGCGAGACGATGACGGCGTTGGGCGGCGCGGTGGCGGTGCCGAGCGCGGTTCTCAACAGCGAGAGCACCACCACGATGCGGGTGAACGACGTCATCATCACGAGGATCGACGGCGCGAGCGAGAGCACCGTGAGCAGCGCGATCATCTGGATCACGCGCTCGGTCAGCCCGCTGTTCTGTCCGAAATTGACGCTGATATCCTGCGCCGACGTGGGCGTCGTCAGGCTGAGGAGAAGCCCCGCTACTCCGATCGCCACCGTCACAAGACGGACACGGCGGTCGGAAAGGCCCGTCAGGTTTTCCCTGACGGACGGCCTAACAAACTCGCCATCTCATCTTCGAGGTTTTCGTAAAGCTGCTTGCCGGATGCCGGGGCCGGCATCGGTTCGAATTTGCTGTCGAACCTGGGTTCCGGCCGGCTGCGTGGATCGCTCTTGGCCGGTTCGAATTTCGGCTCCATGCGCGGCTTGAAATCGCGCGGCGGCCGGGAGGGCGGCATGTCGCTGCCTTTGCCGTTCGCATTGAACGCCAGCGGATCGGTGACCGGCGGACGGCCTTCTGCGGCCGGTCCGCGACGAAGCGCTGCTTCGAGCTGCTGCGCCATCTCGGCGAGGTTATGATCGTTCTGCGGCGGCGGCTCGTGCGCGGGTGGCGGCGGATTGATGGCGCGAGGCGAGGGCTCCGCGCGCGCGGGCGGCGGCGGCGCCAGATCGGGCGGATTGAGGCGGGCGGACAACTCGGCGGCGAGGCCGGTGAGGCTGTCGGCTGGTCTTGCGCGCGCGCCCGGTTCCGGCGGAAGCCAGGGCTCTTCGATGGCAGGCGCGCGGCCCGTTCGGTGCGCCGGCATCGGCGCGGGCTCATTTGCGGGCTGTAGCGGCCAGTTGCCGTCGGATGCAGGCGCTGCGCGCATAGCGGGTTCCACGCGCGCCGGTTCGCGCGCGGTTGCCCCGATCGCGCGCACGATATTCGGCTCGACCACCACGTCGGTTGGCCCGCCGATCATGAGCAGATGTTCGACATTGTCTCGGCGGATGAGCACCAGGCGGCGGCGGCCGTCCACGGTAGCCGCATCGATGACAGCGAGCCTGGGCTGGCGGCCGCGCGCATTGGCGCCGCCGAGCCGATTGGCGCCGAAGCGGCGCACCAGCCACGCGGTCAGCCCGATCAGCGCCAACACGACCAGAAAGGCGATGAAGAAGCGGGCAGCCAACGGCAGTTCCGAGCCGAACAAGGTCCCGAACATCAATGCGCTCCGTCCTTCGTGCAGCTGCTCATCGGACGGGAATCGCCCGAATGGTTAATGCCGTGGGCACAATTTGCCGCCCTGAATACTAACAGAGCCTTAACAAATAAAGAGAGCTTTCGCATCCCGGACCCGCCGCCGCGCCGCCGGGCCTTTTGCAGTGCGGAAATGGCCAAAAGGTGGCTGAGGCGCCGACGGCAAATCCTTATCCATTTACCCGCCGTTAACCATGCACCCGGCAAAGTCTGCCTAGCGCTGGTCTGCCGGCCAAAGGGAACCATCATGGCGATTTCCGACATTCCGATCCTGTCCATGCTGCGCACCCGGCTGGAATGGGCGCAGGCGCGCCAGAAGGTCCTGGCCGAAAATGTCGCCAATGCCGATACGCCCACGTTCCACCCGAGCGATCTGATCGAGCCAAAATTCGGGGACCCATCGGACATGACCGCGAGCATCACGCCGGTTTCGCTCGCGCGCACCGAGAGCGGGCACATCGCAGGCTTTGGCTCGACCGGCGGTTTTCACGCGGAAGCGGACCGGGAATACGAACTGCATCAAGCCGGCAATACCGTGAACCTGGAAGACCAAATGTTGAAGGTGGCGGCCAACCAGATGGACTATGCGTCCGTGTCCGCGCTCTACACGCGTAGCCTCAATCTCATCAAGACCGCGCTCGGCAAGCACTGATCGCGCCCAGACTTAATCGAAGGAGAGCCCGGTGGATTTTATGAAGAGCATGGCGATTGCCGCCTCGGGCTTGCGCGCCCAGGCCGGCCGCATGCGCATCATCTCCGAGAATATCGCCAATGCGGATTCGACTCCCTCGACTCCGGGCGCAGATCCTTACCGGCGCAAGGTGCCGACCTTCGAGACCCAAATGGATCATGCGCTCGGGGTGCAGCTTGTCGAACTCGGCAACACGCAGACCGACAATTCGCCTTTCACGATGAAATACGAGCCCGGCCACCCGGCAGCCGACAAGAACGGCAATGTCAAATATCCCAACGTCAATCCGCTCGTTGAAATGACCGACATGCGCGAAGCCCAGCGGTCCTACGAAGCCAACATCAACGTGATCACCGCCACGCGCCGCATGCTCCAGCGCACCATCGATATTCTGAAAGCATAGAGGAGTTGTAGACCATGGCTTCACCGCTCGCCGCCGCCAGCGCCTACGCCAATATCGCGCGCCTCGCGCAGAATCCTTCGCTCGCGCTCGCGCAAATGCCGGGCGCCCAGCCCAAAAGCGAAACCAGCTTTACCTCGGTGCTCAAGGAGGCAATTGGCGCGGTCAATGAAATTGGGCACAAATCCGACACCCAGACCCGTGCCGCGGCCAACGGCAAGGCCAACATGGTCGACGTGGTCACCGCCGTGTCGGAGACCGAGGTCGCCATCGACGCCGTGGTCGCGGTGCGCGACAAGGTGATCGCGGCCTACGAAGACATCATGAAGATGCCAATTTAAATCATGACTGGCCCGGAGGTTCTCGATACCGCGCGCGAGGCGATCTACACGCTGATTGTCGTGGCGAGCCCCGTCATGCTGGTCGGGCTTGCGGTCGGCGTCGCCATCTCGCTGTTGCAGGCGCTCACGCAGATCCAGGAAATGACGATCGCTTTCGTGCCGAAAATCCTGGCAATCTTCATTTCGTTGCTGATCGCGCTGCCGTTCATGGCTGAGAAGATGCATGAAGAGATGCTGTCCATCGCCGCGCGCATCGCGATGCATCAGTGATGCACATTGATGTTTCCTTTCTGCCCGCGATCGCCGCGGCTTTCATTCTCTCCTTCGCCCGCATCGGCACCATGGTCATGCTGCTGCCCGGCATCGGCGAATTGAATCTGCCGGCGCGTGTGCGGCTCACCATCGCGCTCGTGCTCACTGCTATTCTGCTGCCGTCGCATGAGAAGGTCTATGTGATCGACCTCAAGGCGTTCGGCCCCGCGATCGTCATGCTATTTCAGGAATTGATCATCGGTGCGGTGCTCGGCCTGACCGCGCGGCTCGCGCTCTCGGCCCTGCAGGTGGCCGGTTCGATTATTGCCCAGCAACTTGGTCTCGGTTTTGTCACCGCGGTCGATCCGACGCAGAACCAGCAGGGCGTGCTGGTCGGCAACTTTCTCACGGTGCTCGGCATCACGCTGATCTTCGCCACCAATCTGCATCATTTGGTGATCGCTGCACTCAACGACAGCTATTCGATATTCCGGCCCGGAGAGATGCCGCTCACCGGCGACGTCGCGCAGCACATCACGCGCGTGATCGCGACCTCTTTCCGCATCGGCGTGCAGCTTGCCGCGCCGTTCCTGGTGTTCGGACTTCTGTTCAATCTCGGCCTCGGCCTCCTGTCGCGGCTGATGCCGCAGATGCAGGTATTCTTCATCGGCTTGCCGCTGTCGATCCTGCTCGGTTTCCTGCTGCTGATCCTGGTGATGGGCGCCATGATGGGAACCTTCGTCGGCTACATGGAGGGCGTGCTGGGCAATCTGGCGCCGCACGCGTGACCTGAGATGGCCGACGAACAGGACGATACCGAGAAAACAGAAGACCCGACGCAAAAGCGCCTCGATGAGGCGCTCGAGCGCGGCGACGTGGTCAAGAGCCAGGAGGTCAATACCTGGTTCGTGATCGCCGGCGCGACGCTTGTGCTGATCTCATTTTCCGGCGGAATGGGGCAGGCCCTGACGACGACCATGCGCGGACTGATCGCCAACGCGCACTCCATCCGGATGGACGGTCCGGCCATGCCGCATCTGTTCGAGCGGATCGGACTCGAAATCATCGCGGCCGTCGCCATTCCATTTCTCCTGCTGATGCTGGCGGCGCTCGGCGGCAATCTGGTCCAGCACCGGTTGGTCTGGACGTTCGAGACGCTGACGCCGAAATTGTCCAAGATCTCGCCGCTGTCGGGGCTTAAGCGGATATTCTCGGCGCAGGGGCTGGCCAATTTCGCCAAGGGCCTGGTCAAGTTGGTGCTGGTTGGCACGGTTCTGACCGCCTTGATGTGGCCCGAACGCGCCCGGTTGATCGGGCTCGAACGCATGGACCTGGCAGCCGTGCTGCCGCTCACGCGAACGCTGGCGCTCAGGATTCTGGGCGCGTTCGTCGCCATGCTGGCCGTGGTGGCGGCGGCCGACTACCTGTTTCAGTACCGGCAGTGGTATCAGCGGCAGAAAATGTCGCTGCGCGAGATGAAGGAGGAATTCAAACAGAGCGAAGGCGACCCGGTCATCAAAGGCAAGATGAAGCAGGTGCGAAACCTGCGGCAGCGTCGGCGCATGATCGCGGCGGTGCCCAAGGCCGCGGTCATCATCACCAATCCGACGCACTATTCCATCGCCTTGCAATATGAGCGCGGCATGGAAGCGCCCATTTGCGTCGCCAAGGGCGTCGACGCGCTGGCGCTCAAGATCAGGGAGGTGGCCGGTGAGCACGCTATCCCGATCGTGGAAAACCCGCCGCTGGCGCGCGCGCTCCATGCCACCGTCGAGATCGACCAGGCGATCCCGCCCGAGCATTATAAAGCCGTGGCGGAAGTGATCGGCTATGTCATGCGGCTGCGCCGGGCGGTTCCCCGGTAATCATCGAATGACATTATTGATGCAAAGGGCGGGATTGCCAGGCGCTGCCTCTTGCGCGGGGTGGCCGGCTTAAGGCACTGAGAAGTCATGGCAGGCCAGGAACGCACCAGGCAGGCGGAGCCAAGCGAGCGCGGCGAAGGCAAGCCTGCTTTCGACAAAAGCCAGAGCGCCCCGCGCGCCGGCTCGATCGGCCTGGTACTGCTGGTCGCCGTGGCGCTGGTCGCGGCTGCCGCCGGCCTCATTTATGTGGGCCAGGACTACGCCGAGACCTACATCGTGGCCCTGCTCTCAGTGCTCGGCACGGTCGGCGTGTTCGCGCTGTTCGCGCTCGCCTCCGGCATCATGCACCTGTCCAGCCGGAAAGAGGGCAATCCGCTGCTTAAGGCGGTGGTGGACAATGCCTTTGACGGCATCGTCGTCACCGACCGCGACGGCCGCGTGTTCTATGCCAACGCAACCTATCTCGATCTGATCGGGGCGGCCGACGCCCGGGACGTGCGGCCGATCGAGCGCGTATTCATCGGCGATCCGGATGTCTCGGAATCGATCTTCCGGTTGCTCAAAGCCGCGCGCGAAGGCCGCCGTTTGCAGGAAGAGGTGCGCATCGCGGGTGCCGAGACCGACGCCGCCCGCTGGCTGCGGCTGCGCGTGCGCCCGCTCGGCGAGGGCAAGCGCGACGGCCGCATGACGGTGTGGTCGGTCGCCGACGTTACCCGAGATCGCGAGCGCCAGGAGAACGTGTTCCAGGAATTGCAGCACGCCATCGATTATCTCGATCACGCGCCGGCGGGATTCTTCTCGGTCGATGCGGAGGGGTCGATCGTCTACCTCAATGCCACGCTGGCCACCTGGCTCGATCACGATCTCGCGCAAGTTGGCGCCGGCTCCCTCAAGCTTGGCGATATCGTCGCCGGCGAGGGCGCGGCGCTGCTCACCACGCTCAACGTCGCGCCGGGGGAAGTCAAAACCGAAGTGCTTGATCTGGACCTGAAAACACGCATCGGCAAACCGGTGCCGGTGCGCCTCTTCCACAAGGTCGCATTCGGAGCCGACGGCGCGGCCGGCCCCTCCCGTACATTGGTGCTCAATCGCGCCAAGGACGACGGCAGCGATTCCGCTCGCGCGGCGGAAGTGCGCTTCATGCGCTTTTTCCAGAATACACCGATGGCGATTGCGACCGTCGATCGCAACGGCCGCGTTGCGCGCAGCAATGCGCGCTTTGCCGCGACCTTCGAGGACATGCTCAAAGTCTCGGAAGGCCCGGGTGACGATCGCTCGATCCTCTCGTTGGTGGCGGAGCGCGATCGGCCGGCGCTCGAGTTCGCGATCCGCAAGGCCGGACAGGGGGAGGGCGATATCGCGCCGGTGGAGGCGGCCCTCGCGGGCAGCCACGAGCGCTGGGCGAATTTTTTCGTCTCTGCCGTGGAGGACGACGACCGCGACGGCGAAGCCGCGATTGTCTACGCCCTCGAGACCACCGCGCAGCGCACGCTTGAGGGTCGCGTCTACCAGCAGCAGAAGATGGAATCGGTCGGCCAGCTTGCCGGCGGCATGGCGCACGACTTCAACAACGTGCTCTCAGCCATCATGATGGCAACCGACTTCCTGCTCAACGCGCACAAGCCGACCGATCCGTCGTTCAAGGACATCATCCAGATCAAGCAGAACGCCAACCGCGCTGCGGCTTTGGTGCGCCAGTTGCTGGCGTTCTCGCGCAAGCAGACCTTGCGCCCGCAGGTGCTCGATCTCAACGAGACGCTGAGCGACCTGACAATGGTGCTGCGCCGGCTGATCGGCGAGCGGGTGACGCTTACGCCAACGCTGTCGCGCGATCTTTGGCCGGTGAAGGCCGACCTCTCGCAGTTCGAGCAGGTGGTCATCAATCTTGCGATCAACGCGCGCGATGCGATGCCGGAGGGCGGCAGGCTCGCGATCCGCACCGCCAACGTGACATCCGACGAAAGCGGAAATTTCGCCTACAAGGGCATGCCACAAGCGGATTATGTGCTGGTCGAAGTGAGCGACAGCGGTACCGGCATTCCGCCGGATATCATCGAGAAGATTTTCGAACCGTTCTTCACCACCAAGGATGTCGGCAAGGGCACCGGGCTTGGACTTTCCACCGTGTACGGCATCGTCAAGCAGACCGGCGGGTTCATTTATGTGGACAGTGCGCCGGGTGCGACCGCGTTCCGCATTTTCCTGCCACGCCATGTGCCGGGCGAGGACCAGCAGTTCACGCCCGTGGAATCGCCCGCGATTGCAGGCGCCATGTCGGCGGCTGACGTCATGGCGCGCGCCGCCGCAGCCGATCTGACCGGTGAAGGCACCATCCTTCTGGTCGAGGACGAGGAAGGCTTGCGCGCGCTCAATGCCCGTGGACTGTCCTCGCGCGGTTATACCGTTCTGGAAGCCGGCAACGGCGTCGAGGCGATCGAGGTTCTGGAGGAGCACGGCCACGTCGATCTGGTGGTGTCGGACGTGGTGATGCCGGAAATGGATGGACCAACGCTGCTCACCGAACTGCGCCGGCGCGATCCTGCGCTCAAGGTGATTTTCGTTTCAGGCTATGCCGAAGAGGCGTTTGCCAAGAACCTGCCGAGCCAGGAACAATATTCGTTCCTCGCCAAGCCCTTCACGCTCAAGCAGCTGGTCGCCGAAGTCAAAAAGACAATGGCGCAATGAGCGACTGCGCTCAATTGCAGGCCAGCGCGATACGTCTCTTGCCGAACACCATTTGGCGCAACGGGCAAGGGAACAAACGTTCCGACGCCGATGATTTTTCCGGTGCGCGGAAATATTCGGATTCCATCATCGCCTCGACCGGTTCCGAGACGATCGCCGCCGCGGCGCTGCCGAGGGACGTCTGGTCCTGGGGCGTGACAGGGTCGGGCTTGGCCGCTGCGGCTGCGCCGAGCGACAAAATGAGCGCTATTGCGACAATGGCTTTCATCGCGTCATTTCCTGCATTCCCGCGCGTGAACAATCGCTTGCGCGGGCGGCAGGTTCCGCGCCGGCTATGACATTTGCGTGAAAAGCTGAGCGAATATTGGCAGAGCGCCGCGGGGTCAGGCCGGTTCGGCGACCGTTCCGGCATTTTGCTTCGCAGTCAGGGCCGCCGCCTCGGTGCCGGTGAGCTTGCGCTCGAAATGCACGCCGATTTGCTGCGGCTTGCGCCAGACCACCTGGCAGGCGCGGCGCGCCTTGCCATTGCCCGACAGCAGCAGGAAAAAATGGTCGGGAATTTTCCTGGAATCTTCCACATCGATGCGCGCGCCGGCCTCGGAAACGTCGGACAAGATGCAACCGTGCTTCTCATCGGCGGCGAGCAATGCCCATGCGGTATAGCGCATGGGGCGTCGCCGTGCTTTGCGGTTGTCTTTTTCCCGATGCATGTCGCTGTGCTGCCGCGCGATTGGGCAGGCGCAAACCAATCTTTATGGTCTGTTAACGCTTGCCTTCGGCACACTATAAGCGGCTGCTATTACCAATTCATAAAGCGTTATCCCGCGGCGGGCGCGTGCCCGCTTAACCGTTGACCTTGCGGCGAATTCCGTCTATGTCGCCGCGCGCAACCTGGTTTTCGGCCTCATCTTGCTGACACGCTCCCGTACCGTTTGGGATAGCTGCTCAAGTGATCTCCAAAACTCGGAAAGTTGCCGCCGGCACGATGAACGTGCGGCGTTCAACGAAGCGTGAAAGGAACTATGATGCCTGTCGGAACTGTGAAGTTCTTCAATACCCAAAAAGGCTTCGGCTTTATCCAGCCGGAGGATGGCTCGAAGGACGTATTCGTCCACATCTCCGCCGTCGAGCGCGCCGGTATGCGCTCGCTGGTCGAGGGCCAGAAGGTCTCCTTCGAGGTCGTCACCGAGCGCGGCAAGCAGGCCGCCGGCAATCTCCAGTCGGCCTGAGGCGCGCTACCTTCAAGAAGAACTTCGCATAAGAAGCAATTTGCTGATTGAAGCCCGGCGGCGACGCCGGGCTTTCTTGTTGTGGTTGCGCGCCTGCCGCGTTCGCTTCGAGCCGGCGCAGAGCTGGCGCGGTCCGGTGCGCGAAATCCGCGCCGGCGACACGGTATGGGTTCCGCCGGGCGAAACGCATCGGCACGGCGCCACGCCGGACAACAGCATCGAGCGCATCGCCATGCAGGAGCAGAAGGACGGCGCGCGCGTGAAATGGCTCGAAGCGGGTGACCGGCGGGCAATATAGCAGAAAACCGGCCAGTTAATCCGTTTGGAATAGGCGACCGGCGTCGGGGTTTGTTCATGGCGATGGCGGGGCGATGAGGCCTCGTCGATGTCGGGAGCATTACAATGACCATTATTCGCATCGGCGCGCCGCTGGCGACATGTCTGACTTTCTGCCTTGTGGCGCCGGTTGGCGCGCAGCAGGCCACCATGAGTTTCTTCGTCAGTAGCGTGGGCGTCGGCAAAGGCGCGGATATGGGCGGGCTTGCCGGCGCCGACAAGCACTG
>DATATS010000216.1:0-8033 GCA_036268675.1 Pseudolabrys sp. | reverse complement strand
TTCGCCCGAAGCAACTTCGTCTTGTCGGAGCCGACGGACGCCAGGTGCTTGTCGATGGTGGCGACGATTTCCTTGGTCTGCTCGGTGACGCTCTTGCCCTTGTTGGCCTGCGCCACCACGCCGGCGAGATAGACCGTATCGCCATGCACGACCACCTGGCTCATGCGGGCGCCGACTTCCTTGCGTTCGATTGTCATGATTGTCCTCTTGAATGGCGGTTCCGCCGTGACTGTGCCGGAACTTCGTTGCTTGCAAAAGCTTATTCAAACACAGCGACCATACACGCAACAATACGGAGGACCCCCATGGGTTGGTTTTCGCCCGACATCGCCACGATGGATAACCTGTTCCTGCACACGCTGGAGGACATCTACTACGCCGAGCATCAGATCGAAAAGTCGCTGCCCGACATGATCCAGAAGGCCAGCGACGCGGAGCTGAAAAAGGGCTTCCAGACGCACCTCAGGCAGACCCGGGGCCACATCAAGCGGCTCGACCAGGCCTTCAAGAAGATCAAGCAGAAGCCGCAAGGCGCCAAATGTCCCGCCATCGACGGCATCCTCGATGAGGCAAAGGACATCGCCGGCGATGTTTCCGACAAGGTGGTGCTCAACGCCGCCCTGATTGCGGCGGCCCAGGCGGTCGAGCATTACGAGATCACCCGCTACGGCACGCTGGTGGCATGGGCCAAGGCGCTCGGACGCCCCGATGTCGGGAAGCTGTTCGCGGCAAATCTCAAGGAAGAGAAAGCCACCGACAAGAAACTCAACGGCATCGCCAAGCGCAAGATCAACCGCAAGGCGGTCGCCCGCAAGGTAAAGCCGATGACGCGAAGGGAGCAGGAGGCGATGCTTGCAGCCTCCGCCGGTATCCCGTCGATTTGACGGGAGCACGGGGGTGACGCTGGGCGAAAATCCTCAGCCGCCCTTGCAGCCTTGCGTGTTGACGTAGAGCGAATAGAGCGAATGTGCCGCCGCCATGAACAGGCGGTTGCGTTTGACGCCGCCGAAACACAGATTGGCGCAGCGTTCGGGAAGTGCGATGTGGCCGATCGGCTCGCCTTGCGGCGAAAACACACGCACGCCGTCGAGTTCGGCGCTCATGCCCCAGCCGCACCACAGATTGCCGTCGATATCGACGCGAAAGCCATCCGGCGTGCCGCCCGTCCCGCTGTCGATCAGAACCTTCCGGTTCGAAATTTTGTCGCCGCTCGCCGCGACATCACAGGCCAGGATTGCGCGCGGTTCGGCGCGCGACTCGACGATGTAGAGTTTTTTCTCATCGGGCGAGAACGCCAGGCCGTTCGGCGCCTTGATGCCGTCGGCAACGACGTTGAGCTTGCCGCTCTGCCCATCGACGCGGAAGACGTACATCGGCAATTCAGGTTCGGCGATCTCGCCTTCGTAGTGCGACATGATGCCGAATTGCGGATCGGTGAACCAGATCGAGCCGTCGGATTTCACCACCACGTCGTTGGGCGAATTGAGCCGCTTGCCTTCGAATTTGTCGGCGATCACGGTGATGCTGCCGTCGATCTCGGTGCGGGTGACGCGGCGGGCGAGGTGCTCGCAGGTGACGAGCCGGCCCTGCCGGTCGCGCGTGTTGCCGTTGCCGTTGTTGGACGGCTTGCGGAAGACGCTGGTAGCGCCCGACTCCTCGTCCCACTTGAGCATGCGATTGTTCGGGATGTCGCTCCAGATCAGGCAGCGAACATCGCCGAAATAAACCGGCCCCTCGCCCCAGCGCGTGCCGGTGTAAAGCCGCTCGACGCTCGCGAGCGGCAGCCGGTATTTGTCGAAGCGCGGATCGAGCGATCTTACCAGCGGGTCCGGGTAGCGCAGGCTCGGATTCCATTCATCGGCGGGCATAACGTCTCTCGTGTTGGCGTTTTTCGGCAAGGCTTTTCGCGGCAAGGCTTTTCTCAGTCGGCCCCTCGTCCAGCGCATGAGCAATGACCTTGCGCATGACATTGGGCAAGGCCTCGCCGGAAAGTTTAGCGATTTTGACCCAGCGCGCGCCTTTCGGCGAGGGCGTTTGACGCGCGACATGGGCGGTAAAGACCGCGAGTTCGAGCGGAAAATGCGTGAACACATGCCGCACCACGCCCGCATTGCGCCGCCATGCCGCGCCCTTGACGTGGGGCGCTTCGGCGGTCGCCCGCGCCATGTCGAAATCATGGGCCCATTCGCTGCCGGGCACTTCCGTCATGGCGCCGAGCAGCCCCTTCACCGGGCGCGTGCGCAACAGGATGCGGCCATCGGCGCGCAGCACGACATAGGCCGCGCCCTTGCGCAGGCGTCCCTCGCGTTTGGGGACCTTGCGCGGAAACGTCTCGGCGTCGCCGCGCGCCCGCGCGGCGCAATGCTCGCTCCATGGACAGAGCGCGCAGGCCGGCAGCTTGGGCGAGCAAATGGTCGCGCCGAGATCCATCAAGCTTTGCGCGAAGTCGCCGGAGCGGATCGGCGGCAGCAAAGAGGCAGCCAGCCGTTTGATCTCGGGCTTGGCCGCGGGCAACGCCCGCTCGACGGCAAACAGCCGCGCCACCACGCGTTCGACATTGCCGTCCACCGGCACAGCGTCCGCGTCGAAGGCAATCGCCGCGATAGCGGCAGCGGTGTATTCGCCGATGCCGGGCAGCGCGCGCAAGGCGGAGAGTTCGCGCGGAAACTGCCCGCCATGATGCGCGACGACGTCCCTGGCGCAGGCGTGCAGATTGCGCGCGCGAGCGTAATAACCGAGACCTGCCCAGGCGCGCAGCACGTCGTCGAGCTTTGCGCCGGCAAGCGCCGTTACAGTCGGCCAGCGCGTCAGGAATTTGGCGTAATAGGGCGCGACCGCCTTCACGGTCGTTTGTTGCAGCATGATTTCCGACAGCCAGACGCGGTATGGCTGCGCCCGCTCACCCTTGCGCGCCCGCCATGGAAGGATGCGGCGGTGACGGTCGTACCAGGCCAGCAGGTCGGCCGGGTCCGGCGAGGTCATGGCTTTCTTCCGCTGCCGCAATCGGACTGCTACGCTCATGACGGCGACCTTGCCATGAGAGCCGTGCTCCGATGAAGCCTTCGCGCAGTTTTCCCCGGCCATTGTCCGAGTTCACAGGCGCTACCTTAAGCGACGTGCTCAGGCGACAGGGCTTCGCCTCGACCGAGATCATCGCCCGCTGGGCCGAGATCGCCGGCGCGGAAGTCGCCGCCCACAGCGAGCCGATCAAGATCAACTGGCCGCGCCAGGTGAACGAAGAAACCGCGGAGCCGGCCACGCTGATCCTGCGGGTGGAGGGCCCGGTGGCAATCGAAATCCAGCATCTGTCGGCGCTGATCCTGGAGCGGGTGAACCGGTTTTTCGGCTGGCAGGCGATCGGCCGCATTGCGCTGCGTCAGGCGCCGCTGCGCCGGCCCGAGCGGCCGAAGGCGCCGCCGGCGCCCGATCCGGCGGTTGCGGCCGGCATCGCGCAGTCGATGCCGCAAGTCGAAGACGAAAGCCTGCGGCAGGCGCTTGGCAGGCTGGGCGCGGCGATCAAGCGAAAGTGAGCGCCCGGGCGACGGCTGTGCCGGTCATTCCACCTGTCTGAAGCGGGGCCCAGCATTGCCACAAAGTTCGTTTCAGGATAGCCAACGGCAATTCCGCCCCTTTCGAGTACCCCGCAAATGGCCAAATCCGACGACCAAGACCAATCCGACGCCGCGCGCGGTGCGGCCTCCCCGAACCGGCGCCAGCTCGTGTTCGGCGCCGCCGCCATTGCCGTGATCGCCATCGCCGGCGGCGGCTATTATTGGTGGTCGCTTCCCCGGTCAGACGCCAAGGCGGACCCGATGACGCCGCAGCAAAAGGCCGAAGGCGACGTTCCGATGGCCGACCTGCTCAAGCCCGAAGCCTTGCCGGATATGGTCATGGGCTCTGAGAAGGCGCCCGTCACCGTCGTCGAGTACGCGTCGCTGGGCTGTTCGCATTGCGCCCATTTCAACGAGGCGACCTTCCCGGCGCTCAAGAGCCGCTACATCGATACCGGCAAGGTCCGCTACATCCTGCGCGACTTCCCGCTCGACGACGTGGCCGCCGTTGCGTTCATCATGGCGCATTGCGCCGCAAACGGCGACAGCGGAAAATATTTCACGCTGACGGACACGCTGTTCCGCAAGCAGGATGAATGGTACGTCAAGGATCCGATCCCGCCGCTGTCGGCGATCGCCAAGCAGGCCGGTCTGACGGAAGACAGCTTCAAGGCCTGCGTATCGAATCAGAAGGCGTGGGACGACATGCAAAGCGTGCGCGACCGCGCGGTGAAAGAGTTCCAGGTGCACTCGACGCCGACATTCTTCATCAACGGTACGCGAGTCGTCGGCGCCGTCTCGATCGAGGACATGGCCAAGACGATCGACCCTCTTCTCAAGGGCTGACACGGCCGGTTTGGCGGGCCGGCAGGCGGGGTTGAAGCCGTTTCGGCCCTAATTTGGCCGCCCGCTTCGCGAAAGGTCTGGAAAACCGGCGTCCCGGGACGCAACGCTGTTGCTCAAGTGGGCGCGGCTATTCATTCTCCCGCCCGATGCGGCAAACGCCAATCGGTGTCAGGACCGAACCGGGGCCAAGCGTAGGGGCCAAGTCGAGAACCAGGCCCCCGGAACCGAATGACACTTTCAACGTACAGACTGGCGCCTTTCGTGGGCGTTCCCGGCCGCGCATGAACCTCCATCGTCGATACCGTTTTTCGGACAGAACCGTGCGCAAACAAGAAAAGTGGCCTCAAGCATGAAGCTCACCCGGCTGCGCCTGATCGGGTTCAAATCCTTCGTCGAACCGACCGATTTTCTGATCGAGCCGGGGCTGACCGGCGTGGTCGGACCGAACGGCTGCGGCAAGTCCAATCTGGTCGAGGCGCTGCGCTGGGTGATGGGCGAATCCTCCTACAAGTCCATGCGCGCTTCTTCGATGGACGAGGTGATCTTCTCCGGCTCGACCTCGCGCCCGGCGCGCAACAATGCCGAAGTCGCCATCACCATCGACAACACCGAACGCTCGGCGCCGTCCGCCTTCAACGATCAGGACGCGCTCGATATCGCGCGCCGCATCGAGCGGGAAGCCGGCTCCACTTACCGCATCAATGGCCGCGAAGTGCGCGCCCGCGACGTGCAGATCGTGTTCGCCGATGCTTCGACCGGCGCGCGCTCGCCGGCGCTCGTGCATCAGGGCCGTATCGGGGAAATCATCCAGGCCAAGCCCGAGCAGCGCCGCCGCGTGCTGGAAGAGGCCGCCGGCGTCGCTGGCCTGCACGCGCGCCGCCATGAGGCCGAACTGCGGCTCAAAGCTGCGGAAACCAATCTGCTCCGGCTCGAAGACGTTATCGGCCAGCTTGCCGCCCAGATCGACGGCCTGAAGAAACAGGCCCGTCAGGCGATCCGCTATCGCACCGTGTCGGCGCAAGTCCGCAAGGCGGAAGCGACGCTCTACCATCTGCGCTGGACCGCAGCGAGCACCGAGGTGAGCGAGGCCGAGCGCGCCAAGGACCAGTCGTTGCGCACCGTCGCCGAACGCACCGGCGCCGAAGCGGAAGCCTCCAAGCGTCAGGCGCTCGCAGCCGCGGCGTTGCCCGAGTTGCGCGAGGCCGAAGCGCGCGCGGGCGCCGGCTTGCACCGATTGAACGTTGCGCAGCAGGATCTCGACCGCGAGGAACAGCGCGCCAAGGACCGCATTGAAGAGCTCGACCTGCGGCTCAAGCAATTCGCGGCCGACACCGAGCGCGAACAAAAACTCGCCGCCGACGCGCAGGATGCGCTCGCCAAGCTTGCCGCCGAGGAAGAGGCCATCCGCAAGGAGGCGGGCGAAAGCGCCGGCCGGCGCAGCGGCGTCGACGCACGCGTCGGCGAGGCCGATGCAGCACTTGCCGCCACCGAGAAGGTCTTCTCCGACGTAACCACCGCGCTCGCCGATCTCACCGCCCAGCGCAACCGCTTCGAGAACGCCGCGCGCGAGCAGACCGAGCGCGTCGCCCGCATCGCCGGCGAAATCGAGGCGATCGAACGCGAACTTTCAATGCTCAAGGGCGCCGACAGCGCCCCGCTCGCCGCCGCGGTCGAGGGCACGCAGGCGGCCCTCACCGAAGCGGAAGCCGCCGCCATCGCCGCCGAAGCTGCGCATACCAACGCGCGCGCCGATCTCGAAGCCGCGCGCGCCGCCCTGGCCGAGGGTGAAAAGCGCATGCAACGGCTGGAGACCGAGGCCAAGACGCTTGCCAAGGTGCTGGCGCTCGAGAGCCGCAATCTCTGGCCGCCGGTGATCGATCACGTGTCGGTCGAGAAGGGATACGAAAAGGCCTTGGGCGCGGCGCTGGGTGACGATCTCGACGCACCGGTCGACCGCTCCGCGCCGATGCACTGGAGCGCGGTCGATGCCGACGCCGGCGATCCGGCGCTGCCGGAGGGCGCCGAGCCGCTGTCGGCTTACGTTCAGGCGCCGGCGCAGCTTTCGCGCCGGCTCGCGCAAATTGGCGTCGTGACCCGCGACGCCGGTACGCGTCTTGCCGGCGGCCTCAAGGCGGGCCAGCGGCTGGTGTCGCGCGAGGGCGACCTCTGGCGCTGGGACGGATTTGTGGCCGCCGCGCATGCGCCGACCGGGGCCGCCCAACGTCTGGCGCAGCGCAGCCGCATCGCCGAAATCGACGGCGAACTCGGTGCCGCCCGCGCCGAGGTCGAGCAGAAGCAGCAGGTCCTGCAGTCGGCGCAAGCGGCCTTCCACGCCGCCGGCCATACCGAGGCCGAAACGCGCGCGCGCGAGCGCGACCTCAACCGGCAGGCGGCGCGGCTTTCCGCTCTGAGCGAGGCGCGCAGCCGCCTGATCGCCAGCCGCAACGAGGCGACCGGCGCCCAAGCCGAAGCGGAACGTGCATTGTCCGGCCTCGCGCCCGCCGCCGAGCATGAACGCAAGCTCGCCGACGTGCGCGACGACATTACGGACAAGCGCGCCAAGGCCGCCGACGTGCGCGCCGAGCAGCAGGCGATCGTGCGCGAAGCCGAACTTGCCGACAAACGGCTGGCGACGCTGGCGACCGACAGAGCCGGCTGGGTCGAGCGCAGCGACAGCGCCCGCAACCAGATCGCAACGCTCGACCAACGCATCCTCGAAGCCAAACGCGACCGCACCGAGCTTGAGAATGCCCCGCAGATTTTCGCCGAAAAGCGCGGCGCGTTGATCGCCGAGATCCAGACCGCTGAAGCCGCGCGCCGCGCCTGTGCCGACCGCCTGCAAGAGGCCGAGACCGCGCTCGCGGATGCCGATCGCGACGCCCGCGCAGCCCTTGAGGCGGCGTCCGCCGCGCGCGAGGAACTGGCTCGCGCCGAGGAGCGCCACGAAGGCGCCAAGCGAAGGCTCTCCGATGTTGGTCGCGAAATTCACGACATGCTGGAGATCGAGCCGGCAGGCGTCGCCGAACTGGCCGGCATCGAGGCGGGCGAGGCGCTTCCCGATCTCGCCGAGACCGAGGAGCGGCTGGAACGGCTGCGGCGCGAACGCGAACGCCTGGGCGCGGTCAACTTGCGCGCCGACGAAGAATTGCACGACATCGAGACCCAGCACACGACGCTTACAACCGAGCGCGACGATCTGGTGGAGGCCATCAAGAAACTGCGGCTCGGCATCCAGAGCCTCAATCGCGAAGCGCGCGAGCGCCTGCTCGCCTCGTTCCAGCAGGTGAACACCCATTTCCAGCATCTGTTCACCGAACTGTTCGGCGGCGGCACCGCCGAACTGCAACTGGTCGAAAGCGACGACCCGCTCGAAGCCGGCCTCGAAATCCTGGCCAAGCCTCCAGGCAAGAAGCCCGCGACGCTTTCGCTGCTGTCAGGCGGCGAGCAGGCCTTGACCGCGATGGCGTTGATCTTCGCGGTATTCCTCACCAATCCGGCGCCAATCTGCGTGCTCGACGAGGTGGACGCGCCGCTCGACGATCACAATGTCGAGCGTTTCTGCGACCTGCTGGATGAAATGACCAAATCCACCGACACGCGTTTCGTCATCATCACGCACAACCCGATCACCATGGC
>DATATS010000215.1:0-3741 GCA_036268675.1 Pseudolabrys sp. | reverse complement strand
CTCCGCGCCCCGGCTGAACAGTCCGGGCGAGGGGTGCTTCGATACCGTTGTTAAACAGTCGCGACGGCATTGCAATTCCACAGGGCTGGCCTGAATTAAAAGCTTGGGGAAAACTCTTATGCGGGTGAAACCGCGTGGCGGTATGTGTGCCGGGAGAGGTCTAACGCGCGAGGGCTTCCAGAAAGCGGACCCGCTCGCCTTGCGCAGGCCCGGTCAACTCGCCCTCCCACATCACCTTGCGGCCCCGCACGAAAGTTCCAACCGGCCACCCGGTGACGCTGACGCCATCATAGGGTGTCCAGCCGGCGCGCGAGGCGGTCCAAGCGTCGGTGATGGCTTCGCGCCGTTTGAGATCGACCACGGTCAGGTCGGCGTCATAGCCGGCAGCGATGCGGCCCTTCGCGGCAATGCCGAACAGCCGCGCCGGGCCGGCGCTGGTGAGATCGACCAACCGCAACAGCGACAGCCGGCCGGCATTGACGTGGTCGAGCATGATCGGAACCAGCGTCTGCACGCCGGTCATGCCGGATGGGCTGGCGGGATAAGGATGCGCTTTTTCTTCCCGCGTGTGCGGCGAGTGATCGGAGCCAACCGAGTCGATGACGCCCTGCGCGATGCCCTGCCAAATGCCGTCGCGGTGGCTGCGATCGCGCACCGGCGGATTGAGTTGGGCGAGCGTGCCGAGCCGCTCGTAGCAGTCGGGCGCGACGAGCGTGAGATGGGCGGGCGTCGCCTCGGCGGTGGCGACGTCCTTGTGGCCGGCGAGGAACGCCGCCTCCTCTTTGGTGGTGACGTGCAGCACGTGCACGCGCTTTCCGGTTTCGCGCGCCAGCGCGACCAGCCGCTGCGTGCCCATCATCGCGGCGGTGGCGTCGCGCCAGACCGGATGCGAGCGCGGATCGTTTTCGACGCGCAGGTTCATGCGCTCGCGCAGGCGGTATTCGTCCTCGGAATGGAAGGCGGCGCGGCGGCGGATCGCCTTGAGCACCGCGCGCACGCCGTCGTCGTCCTCGATCAACAGCGAGCCGGTCGAGGAGCCCATGAACACTTTCACGGCGCAGACGCCGGGCAGCATTTCCAGGGCGCCGAGGTCGGCGGTGTTCTCGCGCGTGGCGCCAACGTAGAAGGCGAAATCGCAATGCATGCGGTGATGGCCGCGCTTGACCTTGTCGGCAACCGCCTGCGCGCTCACCGTGAGCGGATCGGTGTTGGGCATTTCGAACACGGCGGTGACGCCGCCCATCACCGCCGAAAGCGAGCCGGATTCCAGGTCTTCCTTGTGCGTGAGGCCCGGCTCGCGGAAATGCACGTGGCTGTCGATCACGCCCGGCAGGACGTGCAGACCCCGGCAGTCGATCGTCTCGCCGGCCGAGGCGCCGGCGGGAACGCCGATCGCTGCGATGCGACCGTCTCTGATGCCGAGGTCGCGCACGCCCGCGCCGTCCTGATTGACCAGCGTGCCGCCCTTGAGGATGAGGTCGTAGGTTTCCGCCATGAATTGAACTCCGCGTAACAGCGCTTACGTTCCGCCGTGAGTTCTGGCAAGAGACTAGCCCAACAGGCGGAAAGACAAGATATGCAGGCAGCGCTTCTTCCCGACCGCGGCGTGGTGAAGGTGTCCGGCGACGACGGCCGGCGCTTTCTCAACGGGCTGATCACCAACGACATGGACAAGGTCGCCCCCGGACGCGCGCGCTTTGCCGCGCTGCTGACGCCGCAGGGCAAGATCGTCGCCGATTTCATGGTGGTGGAAGCCGAGGCCGAGGACGGCGGCGGCTTTTTCCTCGATTGCCCGAAGGCGCTCGCCGGGACGATTGTGGAAAAGCTCAATTTCTACAAGCTACGCGCCAAGCTCCTGATCGAAGACCTCTCGCCGGCCCTGGGCGTGATGGCATTCTGGGAGGGCGCTGCCTTGAGCGAGGATGGGCTGTCTTTTCCGGATCCGAGGCTCGCCGCCATGGGCACGCGCAGCATCTTGCCGCCGGAAATTGCGGCTGACGCGGCCACGGCGCTTGGCGCGACGCTCGTGGACGCCGACGCCTACGAAGCGCGCCGCATCGCGCTTGGCGTGCCGCGCGGCGGCATGGATTTCGCGTATATGGATACGTTTCCCCATGAAGCCGACATGGACCAGCTCGAAGGCGTCGATTTCAACAAGGGCTGCTATGTCGGACAGGAAGTCGTCTCGCGCGTCGAGCACCGCGCGAGCGCGCGCAGCCGCATCGTCCCCGTCGCATTCGAGGAGTTTGTCGTCTCATCGGGGCTTCCGGTGATGGCCGGAGAAAAGCAGGTCGGCACGCTCGGCACCGCTGCGGAGGGCCGCGGGCTGGCGATGCTCCGCCTCGACCGCGCCGCGGATGCAATCACCGGCGGCACCGCGCTCACCTGCGGCAATCTGCCGATCCGGCTGGTGAAACCGTCATGGGCGACGTTCCCTTGGCCGGGTGAGGCCGACGAGGCCAAGCCGTCGTGAGCGCGATCCTGCATCCCGACGGATTGAGGCGTTGCCCCTGGCCCAAGCAGGATCCGCTTTACGTGGCGTATCACGACGAGGAATGGGGCGTGCCGGAATATGACGACCGCGCGCTGTTCGAGAAGCTCATCCTCGACGGTTTCCAGGCCGGGTTGTCGTGGATCACGATTTTGCGCAAGCGCGATAATTTCCGAAACGCCTTCAGCGATTTCGACCCGGAGAAAATCGCGCGCTATCCCAAGCGCAAGGTCGAGTCGCTGATGAAGGACGCCGGCATCGTGCGCAACCGCGCCAAAATCGAGGGCACGGTCGGTTCCGCGCGCGCCTTCCTCAAGATCATGGACAGCGGGCCCGGGTTTTCCGACATGCTGTGGAAGCACATCGGCGACAGACCGATTGACCACAAACTCGGCATTCGTTCGCGCACCCCGACCGAGACCGCGGAATCGCGTGCGATGTCGAAGGAGCTTCTCGGTCACGGATTCAAATTCGTCGGACCCACCATCGTCTATGCCTTCATGCAGGCGGTCGGCATGGTCAACGATCATCTGGTGACGTGCCACCGGCACGCGGCCTGCGCGAAGCTCGCTAAACGTCGATGAGCAAGGCGCGCGCCGCAAAGACATCCGCGCGCGCGTGGCAGCGCATGCTGTCGGGGCGTCGGCTCGACCTGCTCGATCCCTCCCCGCTCGATATCGAGGTCGAGGACATCGCGCATGGGCTTGCCCGCGTCGCGCGCTGGAACGGGCAAACCAAAGGCACGCATATTTTTTCGGTGGCCCAGCATTCGTTGCTGGTCGAGGCGCTCGCGCGGGCGAAGGCGCCACGGCTCGACGCCGCCGGACGGCGCGCGGTGCTGCTGCACGATGCGCCGGAATACGTGGTCGGCGACATGATCTCGCCGTTCAAGGCCGTGATCGGCGACAGCTACAAGGCGGTCGAGCATCGCCTGCTCGCGGCCATCCATCTGCGCTTCGGATTGCCGGCGAAGCTGCCCGATACGCTGACCAGGCTGATCAAGACCGCCGACCGCTCGGCAGCCTACCTTGAAGCGACCCGCCTTGCCGGCTTCGCGCCGGAGGAGGCCAAGCGCTTTTTCGGCCCACCGCCGAAGTTTTCCGCGGCGCTCGAGCGCGATTATCTTAGCCCCTGGCCCGCCGGCGCCGCGCAGGCGCGCTTCAAGGAGCGGTTCGAAAAGCTCATGCGGGCGTGAACCGGGTTCCACTTTTCAGGATCACGCGCTAGTCATAGATATGACAAACGATTCA
>DATATS010000214.1:0-2214 GCA_036268675.1 Pseudolabrys sp. | reverse complement strand
AGCCGGCAACCGCAACCCTTGCCCTCTCGCCCGCCTCCCCTTACCTCTTCCTGCATGATCGACGCCGCCGTCAAAGCGCTTGCGCAGATGTTCGCACCCAGCCTGCGCGCGGTGCTGCTCAAGGCCGTCGGCCTCGCGCTACTGCTCATTGTCATTATCGGCGTCGTGCTCAACCGCATCTTTTCCGGACTGGCCGAGCGCGGCGCTGATTGGGCCGAGCAGACGTCGGGCTTTGCCCCGCACGCCGCGTGGGCGAGCCTTGCCTGGGTGCTCTCGATCATGGCGGGGCTTGGCATCGTCACCGGAGCGCTGTTCCTGATGCCGACCATCACAGCCTTTGTCGGCAGCTTTTTCGTTGACGAGGTCGCCGACGCGGTCGAGCGCGAATATTACCCGACCGATCCCGCGGGGCGCGCGCTGCCTTTCTTTGGCGCGCTGATCGAGGGCCTTGCGGTCGCGGGTCTGGCGCTACTGGTTTATCTGTGTGCGCTGCCATTCATATTTTTTGCAGGGCTCGGCGTGATCGTCCTGTTCGTGGCGAATTCCTATCTGCTTGGGCGGGAATATTTCGAACTTGCCGCCATGCGCTTCCGCCCACGCGCCGAAGCCAAGGCGATGCGCCGGCAAAACACGGCCTATATCTTCCTCGCCGGCATGGTGATCGCCTTGTTCGTGTCGATCCCGGTCGTCAATCTGGCGACGCCTATCTTCGCCATGGCCTATATGGTGCACATCCACAAGCGCATGACGGCGCGCAAAGCCGAATTGATCGCGCCTGCGCGCTAGCCCTTCGCCCGCAAATCGATCACGCGCCTGGCCTTGCCGGCCGAACGCTCGATCTTGCCCGGCACGACGGTGTTGACCTTCGCGCTCACGCCAATGACCGCCTTGATGGCGTGGCTGAGATCGCCGTCGCACGCCGCGCGCGCGGCATCACCGCTCGCCTCGGGGCGCGCCTCGACCACCACTGTGATGTCGTCGAGCCGTTCGATCCGGCGCAGCTCGATGACAAAATGCGCCGACAGGCGCTTGTCCTTGAGGATGATCTCCTCGATCTGGCTCGGGAACACGTTCACGCCGCGCACAATCAGCATGTCGTCGGAACGGCCGGCGATCTTCTCCATCCGGCGCATCGAGCGCGCGGTGCCGGGCAACAAACGAGTGAGATCGCGCGTGCGATAGCGGATGACCGGCATCGCTTCCTTGGTGAGCGACGTGAACACCAGTTCGCCAGACTCACCATCGGGCAAAACGGCGCCGGTTTCAGGGTCGACCACCTCCGGGTAGAAATGATCTTCCCAGATATGCGGACCGTCTTTCGTTTCGATGCATTCGCAGGCGACGCCCGGGCCGATCACTTCCGACAGCCCGTAAAGATCGAGCGCGTGCATGTCGAAGGCCTGCTCGATCTCGACACGCATGGCGTTGGTCCACGGCTCGGCGCCGAACAGGCCGATTTGGATCGACGACGCGCGCGGATCGACCTTCTGCGCGTGGAATTCGTCGAGCAACGCCAGCATGTAGCTCGGCGTCACCATAATGACGTCGGGCTTGAATTCGTCGATCAGGCGCACCTGCCGCTCGGTCATGCCACCCGACACCGGCACTACCGTGCAGCCCAGCCGCTCGGCGCCGTAATGCACGCCGAGGCCGCCGGTGAACAGGCCGTAGCCGTAGCCGACATGCACCAGCATGCCCGGCCGCACGCCGGCCGCGCGCATACTCCGCGCGCAGACATCCGCCCACATGGCGATATCGCGCGCGCTGTAGCCGACGACGGTCGGCTTGCCGGTCGTGCCGGACGAGGCGTGGATGCGCATGACCTGTTCGCGCGGAATGGCGAACATGCCGAAGGGATAATTCTGCCGCAGATCGTCCTTGACGGTGAAAGGCAGCTTGGCAATGTCGGAGAGCCGTTTGACGTCGCCGGGTTGCACGCCGGCCGCATCGAAGGCGGCGCGATAATGCGGCACCTTGGCATAGGCGTGAGCGAGCGACCATTTCAGGCGCTGCAATTGCAGTGCGGCGATTTCGTCGCGTGATGCGATCTCGATCGGATCGAGATTGGCGCGGTCGGGCTTGAGGCTGGCGGCGCTCGGCTTGGTCATATTTTCCGCTGCGCCGCGTTCCAGTGCTTTTCCAGATTAGCGATCAGCGCCGGCGAGAAATGGCAATAGGCCTGCTCCCTGGCATAGACCGCCATGTAGCGGCGAA
>DATATS010000213.1:0-3022 GCA_036268675.1 Pseudolabrys sp. | reverse complement strand
GTGCGGGAGCTGTTCAGGGTCGGCATCGCCAATGCCGGACTTTTGCTCGCCGCAGCGGGGCGTAAGTCGTCCGAATTTGGCGTGCTGGAAGCCGACGGCAAAGCCGGCAAAAGCGCCAGGCGCTGATACCCGCAAAATGGGTAATGACCGCGAAGACCGCTGACGATGAGTTTTGCTCTTAGACTACGAGGGAATCGCTAATTTCCCGCATCGGATACAGACTTTTCGCAAAGTTGGCAGGAGAAGCGTCGTGGGTACGATCCTCAATTATCTTCCGGCACCGGCCGCGTTCGATCCGGACGTGATTTCCATTATGGCGAAGGCCTACGAGCAGGCACTGGCGTCGCTTGAATCGCCACCGCCCCAGAGCGTCAGGGAACTCATCGCTGCCAGGATCATCGGCCTGACGCGCGGCGGTGAACGCGACCCGCATACGCTCTGCGAAAAAGCCATTGCGGCGCTGGGCATCCTCCGCAACGCTCAACCGGCCAAGGCGCAAACCACCCAGCCCTCGCCCTAGGCTGCCCGCCGCGCCGTCGTCTCGCGCGGCCAGACGAACGCTCGTCGCTATAAGTCCTTGCTTGCAGCGGTCGCCTCGCGGCCGTCGCCGTTTTTAGCGGCACCGTCCGCTTTGGCCGACCGTTCGCCCGTTTCAAGCGCCGAGGCTTCAGCGCGATAGCTCTCCGCCTGTTGACGCAATTCCGCGGCTGCCGCGCCGTCGCTCATCAGCGCGGCCATGTCCAGACACAGATTGGCTTGGGCGCGCAGATAATGAATATCCCGCATGCAATGTCCCTGTCGTTGTCTCGCAAACCGGTGATCCCGGACGAGTCGACGGGAACTCAGCGGCGCATGATGACCCACGCTGGCGGGTGGAACCCGTGATCGTAGGGGTCATGACACTAAACGCCCGGCCCAATGTAATGTTCCAGACATAACGCGATTTCGCAAGGATTTCTAGGGCAAAAGCAGCCGTTCGAAATGCGAGCGCACGGTGTTGTAGCACTCGCAACTGCCGGTCTTCAGTCCGGACATATCAATCAGCCGGATACGGCCGCGGCGGTATTCGATCAAGCCCGCCTTTTGCAACGTGTTGGCGACGATCGATACGCTCGGGCGGCGGACCCCGAGCATCTGGGCGAGAAATTCCTGCGTGAGGGTCAGCGTGTCGCCATCGGCAAGATCCCGCATGCGCAGGAGCCAACGGCACATGCGCGCTTCAACCGTGTGGCTGGCGTTGCAGGCCGCCGACTGTTGCGACTGCGCGAACAGCACCTGCTCGTGCCGGATCAGCCGCGATCGAAATGGCTCGAACTCATTGGCAATCTTTCGGAGCCGGTCCACGTCCATGATGGCGGCGGAGCCGGCAACCTGCACGATGCCCTTGTTGAGCGATATCTTGCCGTCGAGCGCGGACGCGGCGTTGACCACGCCGTCGCGGCCGACCATCGCCGTTTCGATCATTTCGCCGATGTTCAATTCCACGACCAGCGAGATCGCCGCGGTATAGGGAAAATAGACGCGCCTGACAGCGCTTCCGCGTTTGGCAACGACATCGCCGAGCGCGAGTTCGACATCCTTGAGGTGCGGCTTGATGGCGGCGAAGGTTTCCGCCGGCAATGACGCGAGCAATCGATTTGGCGATTTAGCCATGTTGCGCTCCTCACCTTTTCGGCGGGAGCGCTGACGCGTCTCTCAGCCATCGACGCCAGAACTTTAGTCAATGGTGGGTGACTCATAGACCTTCGTCCGTTCGATAGCGAACGGAAAATGCGTCCCGAAAAAAAACCGAGGAAGTGTGCGCCACCTGACAGACAGGGGACGGCGTTCCGGGAAAAAATCAAACAGGTGATGGAGGGTAAAAACTCCAGCAAAGGATTGGTTATGCGGCTCGCCGGCCGGCCGCCCCGATTTAGGTCAGTGACCATGCCTCAGTTTAGGATTGTTGCGCCACCCAAGCCGTCCGCCGAACGTCCGGCCTGCCCGAAATGCGGCTGGGCCATGTGGCTCGCGCGCATCGAGCCGGACAAGCCTGAGCACGACAAACGCACCTTCGAATGTCCGCGTTGCGACTATCAGGAAACGATTGTCGTCAAATACAGGTGACGCCGTTCACGCTTCCGTGAATTGCTCGCGCCGGTAGCCCTGCACATAAAGCAACGCCGTGAGATCGCAGTGATCGATGCGCGCGGGCGCGTCCTGCGCGACGCGCGGCTTGGCATGAAAGGCGACGCCGAGGCCCGCTTCCGCGATCATGTCGAGATCGTTGGCGCCGTCGCCGATCGCCAGCGTATCGGCTTTTGCGAGGTTCAATCGCTCGCGCAGTTCGATCAGCGTTGCGCGCTTGGCGTCGCGGCCGAAGATGGGCTCGTTCACCAGGCCCGCCAGCCGTTCGCCGTCGAGCGCAAGCGTATTGGCGCGCGTTTCGTCGAAACCGATCATAGCGGCAATGCGTCCGGTGAACAGCGTGAAGCCGCCCGACACCATGCAGGTCGAGGCGCCGTTCGCCCGCATGGTCGCCAGCAGCGTGCGCCCGCCGGCCGTCAGCGTAATGTGCCGCTCGATCACCTCGTCGATGACCTTGATCGGCAAATCCTTCAATAGCGCGACGCGCTCGCGCAGCGCCGGCTCGAAGGCGATCTCGCCGCGCATGGCGCGTTCGGTGATCGCCGCCACATCCGCTTTCATGCCCACAAAGTCGGCCAATTCGTCGATACATTCCTGGGCGATCATGGTGGAATCCATGTCGGCGAGGAAAAGCCGCTTGCGCCGGTGCGCGGCCGGCTGCACCACGGCATCGATGCCGGCGCCGAGCAGGCCGCGCAAGCGCTCGGCCAGTTCGCGTTGGTCGGCATTCGATTCCGCGCTAAAGGGGCTAAAGGGAATGTCGGCGGCGTCCGGCCCCAGCCGTTGTGGCGCGCCGGCGTTCGTCAGGCCTGTGCGCGCGCGCTCGACCGCGGACGGGTCGAGCGTGCCGGAGCCTGCAATCAGGGTTGCGACATGAGTCATGCGATGCAGCGCG
>DATATS010000212.1:0-4894 GCA_036268675.1 Pseudolabrys sp. | reverse complement strand
TCCCAGAATGCCGGCGATCCCGCCCATGACCATGATCAGCGGGAATGTCACCGGCAGTGTCCAAACCGAGCGGCCACCCATCTGCGCGCCCCAAAGGCCGACCGCGAACATTGCCAGGAAATGATCGGGCCCGGTGAGCGGATGCTCGAAGCCGCTGCCAAATCCGGCGGCGCCCTCGCGGATGATATGCGCGGCCGCCGGTTCCGGCGCGAGCACCATCAGGACAACCAGCATGAGAGCGGCGGTTGATCCGGATCTTTCATACATGGGCCTGCACCGATCACGTTTGCATCACGAGCGCGCAACGACGCGCATCATGTCATATCGGCTTGCGACAAGGGATAGCGTTGTGCCGGGAAAAATCGTGCCGCGCAGACGCGTTGGCGACGCGGCGGGTCGCCGCAGCATGAGCTCGCCAAATAAACCTCTGCGGTTTCGCGCCATGCAGCCGTGGGTCGGAACTTAAGGGGCCCGACCGGCGTTGCACTTGCTTCGAGGGAACAACAGAAACGACGAAGGAGAGCACGATGCGTCAAACACTCGCCCTCGCGGCCATCCTGGCTGCGTTCGCCATGGCGGCTCCGGCCGCTTCCGCCGCGACTGCCGCTCACAGCGGCAAGTTCTGCCTGAACGGTGCGGGCAACGAGAAGAACTGTAGCTTCGAGACGATGGCGGCCTGTGAGAAGAGCAAGGACCGGACCAGGCAGGAGACCTGCGCGGCCAACACCGGCGGCACCACCGGCTCGGGCATGAGCAACAGCTCGACCATGCAGCCTGCCAAGAAGCAGGAACCCAACAAGAGCAAGTAACGCATGGTTGCGTGGCGTGACCGATCGCGGCGCGCCGATCTGGATTATCCCGGCAGGTGTCTTTGCGGCGCCTGCCGGTTCTGTTTCGCGCTGAGGATCAAGCGATTGAACGAAAGGCGCGGACCGGGCGAAAGCTGCGATCCGCGCTTATATTTTTGTTTGCCCCCAAAGGGCCGTCGTCCAACCTGATCGACGGCATTGAACCAAATCCCCCTTCGGCACGACAAATGTGCTTAGTCAATTGCGGCTTTGCCGACACGGACATGGGGGCTACGCGGATGGAAACCCGTTGGATTGTCTTGCTTGGATGCCTCTGCGTCCCGGCGTTGCTGGCGCTGGCGACGTTATGGATCCAGATACAGAACAGGCGCACCCGTTCTTGGAAGGAGGCGGCCGGCCGTATCGTCTCGTCCCAGGCGGTCGCGCGCGAGGTTAGGTCCAAGAATTTCCACGTCGAAGGGCGCTCCGGCGACAAGGATTTCGTCACCGACGAGACGATCGAGACGCGCAATTTTGCGGACATCTCTTACAGTTTCGCGGCTGCGAGCAGCACTTATCGCGGCCATCGCATCGGGCTTGGCGCCGATCCGGGGAATTTCGAGGTGGCCGAGACCCTGAAGCGCTATCCGCAGGGCAAGGCCGTGACCGTCTTTTACAATCCCCATAATCCGAACGAGTGCATTCTGGAACGCGACGACCCGCGCAATATCCACAAGGCGTGGCTCGCGGTCGTGGTGCTTGTCGCGCTGATCGCGGCGGGGTTCATCGCCATCACGCAAGGGGCCGACCGGCTGAGCGGCATCGTCGTGTCGTCAAAGCTGACGCCGCTGGTGATGGTGCTTGGCATCTTCGCGCTGGTGACGATGCTGTTCGCCCGCGTTGCGGGCAAGCAGGCGCGCGCGATGAGGGCGTGGCCAAGAACCGAAGGCCGCGTCACGGGTTCACAGGTCGAAACCGCCATCCAGCGCCACGACCGCGCCAATGTCGGGCGGCGCGATTACGAGGTGACGATGTATGTGCCGCGTGTGGTCTACAGCTACCGCGTCGACGGCAATACGTTCGAAGGCGACAATATCGGCTGGTCGGGCAGCGCCAGCACGCCGGCCTATGCCGAGAAAGCCATCAAACGGTTTGCGCTGCAGACGCCGGTGCAGGTGTTCTACAACCCGCAGGATCCGACGCAATCGACGCTCAAGCCGACCGGCGGCGCGTTTGCCGTGGTGCTGTGGCTGATCTCGGTATTGTTTGCGGGCGCCGCCGTCGCCGTCGGAATGGCGGCGGCGTAGAGTCAGTCCTGATCGCCGTATCGTTCCTTGACCGCGGCCGCGACGAAGGCCTTGCGCCCGGGCCTGCCGGTCGTCACGCCATGCGCGGCGCACCAGATGGGGAATGTTTTAGGATCGATGCGCACCTTCATCACCGGGTGGCCGTAAGCGTCGAGGCCATTCTTCATCTCCTCCGCCATCTTCAGCCATTGCTTGTAGGCAGGCGGGAACGTGGCGCCGTCCTCGAAGGCCGCCAGCGCATTCGGATAATCGGCTTCTTCGATCCAGAAGACGCCGACGCCGGGCAGGGGTTTGTCGTCGGATTTGGCCATGGGGCCGAGTCTAGCATGGGGCTGTGCGGCGAGGGCGTGCATCTGCTAAAGGGTGCCCGCATGAGCGGCAAAACAAGCAGGGACGGCATGTCGAAACAGGCGATCCGCGAGGAGACCGAACGTCTCATCAAGGAGGCGATGGAGAAAAAAGCGATCACCGTGACGCAGGGCGACACGCGCATCGAGACCAGGTGCGGCAAGTGCGGCGCGCCGAACCGCGTCAAGGCGCCGCGCGGAGAAACGCGCGTCGAATTCACCTGCAAGGAATGCGGTGCGAAGCAGAAGACGCTGTGAAAGCGCGACCTAGATCGCCCGGCCAAGCCAGGTGAGGACCGGAAACGGCGTGAATTCCTGGAGAAGAATCAGAATCGCCGCGATCACGATCACGTAGCCAAGCGCCCCGCGCGCCAGCCGCTGCGCGAACGGCAGATAAGGCGGCCTGTTATCGGCCGGCCAGGCATAGGTCTCCTCCCAAATTGGCTGGGGAATGTTGACCGGCCTGATGCGCTCGAACGGCACCCAGGCGCGGTAGGCGGCGATGCCGCGCTCGCGCGCAATTGTGTTGCGCAGCCAGAACGCATTGTGCCGCCCGGCAAGATCGACGATCCATCCGATGACCATCCGTGCCAACCACAGGATCAGCAAACATGCGAGATAGACATAGGCGATCCAGAAGCCCGAGGTGAGCCACGACTGGGTAAAGGATTTCACCGTGAACACCGTCGACAGCAGGGCGACCGTCGCGCTGACCAGCCGGTCGAGGCCGTTGAAGATAAGTCCGCGCGCGGTGTGATCGTCCGCGGCCTGCAGCCACAGGATCAGCGCGACGACGACGGCGAGCTGAAACAGGGGAAATCTCACGATATGGCGTATCGGGGCCATAAGTTGCTGGATGATGCCCATATTCGCTCCCTTTCAGTGGCTTTCCGGCCCTGTTCCATTTGTGGTGCTGCGCAAGATTACCTATATCTTTTTCCCACGGAGCCCTCCGCATGACTACCCCCGACGCGTCCGCCAAAATCCCCGTCACCGTGCTCACCGGTTATCTCGGCGCCGGCAAGACAACGCTTTTGAACCGCATTTTGTCAGAGCCGCACGGCAAAAAATTTGCCGTCATCGTCAACGAATTCGGCGAGATCGGCATCGACAACGAACTCATCGTCAACGCCGACGAGGAAGTGTTCGAGATGAACAATGGGTGCATCTGCTGCACCGTGCGCGGCGATCTGGTGCGCATCATCGACGGGCTCATGCGGCGAAAGGGGAAATTCGACGCCATCATCGTCGAGACCACGGGGCTGGCCGACCCCGCGCCGGTGGCGCAGACATTTTTCATGGACGAGCAGGTCGGCGCCAAGACAAAATTAGATGCCGTCGTGACGGTGGCCGACGCCAAGTGGCTGAAGGAGCGGCTCAAGGACGCGCCCGAGGCCAAGAACCAGATCGCCTTTGCGGATGTGATTCTGATCAACAAGACCGATCTGGTGACACCGGGCGAACTCGCCGAAATCGAGGCGCGCATCCGCGGCATCAATCCTTATGCCAAGCTGCACCGTACCGAGCGCTCGAAAATCGCCATCGAAGAAGTGCTCGGGCGCAACGCCTTCGATCTCGACCGCATTCTCGACATCGAACCGCAATTCCTCACCGCCGACGATCACGATCATCACCACGACCACGATCATGGCGACGGCCATCACCATCATCACGACCACGGCGGCCTGAAACACTATCACGACGAGGACATGCAATCGGTCGCGCTCGAGACCGACAAGCCGCTCAATCCGGACAAGTTCTTTCCCTGGGTGCAGGAATTGGTAGCGAGCGAGGGCAAGGATATTCTGCGCTGCAAGGGCATCCTCAATTTCAAGGACGATCCCGAGCGCTTTGTGTTTCAGGGCGTTCACATGATTCTCGACGGCGACCATCAGCGCAAATGGAAAGAGGGCGAGACGCGCGACAGCCGCATCGTGTTCATCGGCCGCCATCTGCCGGAAGAAAAGATCCGCCAGGGGTTCGAGACCTGCGTGGCTTGACCCCCTCCCCCTCCGGGGGAGCGATGACTCGCTGAAACATGCCGAATTTTCTTATGTCCGAGAGCACCGTTTCACGTCCCTCTCTCGCCGAGCGCGTCCGCGCCGTGAAGGCGGACGGCGCAGTCGTGGGCGTGCATTTTCTGGGCGCAACGCCGGTGTTTGTGCTGGGCGAGGAGGGCCTGCTGTTTGCAGGCGAGGGCGCCGAGAACCACGTCGCCGTCCATGCCGGCGGTATTCTCGCAAGCGCATCTGACGGCGCTCGCATCCTCACCGGCGGTGACGACGGTGAATTGATGGTGACCGGTGCGGACGGCGTAACCGCCAAACTCGCCAGCGACGGCAAGAAACGCTGGATCGATCAGGTCGCGCTCGGGCCGGACGGAGCGGTCGCCTGGTCGGCGGGAAAAATCGCGCATGTGCTCACGAGAAAGGGTGAAGAGCGCACCTACGAA
>DATATS010000211.1:0-6278 GCA_036268675.1 Pseudolabrys sp. | reverse complement strand
CCTCGAAGTCTATTTCCAGACCCACGGCGTTGAAGTCGATGGCTTGCTGGAAATGGACGCCATGATCGCCACGCTCGAATTTGTCGCCCGCTCCGACTGGGTGACGATCCTGCCGAGCGTGATCTCGGTCAACGACATCGGGCGCGGCGAATTAATCGTCAACCCGATCGTTGCCCCCGAGCTGCACGCCGAGTTCGTGGTGATCCAGCCGACGCGGCGCACGCTCTCGACACAGGCACGCATGTTCCTCGAACGCTTCGAGCGCGAGGTCGCGCATATCCATGATGTGTGGGATGAAGCGATCGCGCGTCCCAAGAAGCGACTGCGCGCCTGATTATTTCGGCACGCGGCCTTTGATGGCGTTGGCGCGGCCCGCGAGGGTGATGCGCCCGTCCGCACCGACGGGAATTCGCGCACGCGTGCCTTCCTTGAATTGCTCGCGTTCGCCGGGTGTCATCTTGGCGACCGTCGGACCGATGCTGCTCGATCCCTTGAGGGTGATCGTCCAGAATTCCTCGAAATTCGCGAAAGTCCGATGCACGGTGATGTCCCTGCTCTCGATATTCTCGAGACCGGCGCCCGCCCACAATTCGCGTAGCGCCTCCATGCGCGACGCATCCTCGTTCGGTGGCCCGAGCGGTTTGAGCCCCATGGTGCGCATTTGCGCGCGCAGCGACTCAATCGGAAATCCGCCGCCGGGCATGTCCCATGTATAGGACGCAACCAGCCCGCCCGGCTTGATCACGCGCGCCAGTTCGGCAATGCCCTTGGGCGGATCGGGAATGAAAAAGACCACCAGCGCCATCGTCCCCACGTCGAACTTCTTGTCGGCGAAGGGAAGCGACATCGCGTCGCCCTGATGGAATTGCGCCATGCCCGCCCCGGGCCGGGTGCGCGCGAAGGCCAGTTGCGCCGGCGACGGATCGACGCCGTGCGCCTCGGCAGGCTGACAGCGCTCGATCAGCAGTTCGGTGAAGGAGCCGTTGCCGCAGCCGACGTCAACGCAGCGCAGGCCTTTCGGCAGCGCCAGCCAGTCGAGGAAAACGTCGCCGGCAATCCGGCTCCATTTCCCCATCATCTCCTCGTAAGCGGCGCCGTCGTTAAACTGAACCGTTTGTTCGGACATTCTCGGAGCCTCTTAGACCGACGCCGGCGCGCCGGGCTGCTTGAGCGGATGCGCGCGGGCAAAGGCGTCATCCTGAAAGCAGGTATCGACGATGCGCTTGAAGGTTGGAAAGGGGGCGGTGTCGACCTTGAAATAGGCGCACCCTACTGACTGCGCGGCGAGGCAAATATCGGCGACCGTGATCGAATCGCCTTGCGCGTAGCGCCCGGTTTCCTTCGAATTCGCCAGGTTGGCCTCCAGCGCCTTCAGGGCGCTCTCGTGCCAATGATGGCCCCACCTGGCGACGCCTGCCGCGTCGATCTTGTATTCATGTTCGAGATATTCGCGCACGCGCGGCACGATCAGCGGATGCGTATCGCAGGCGCAGATCTGCGCGATGGCACGCGCGCGCGCCCGTGCCTTCGGCTGCTTCGGCAGCAGCGGCGGATTGGGATGGGTCTCGTCGAGATATTCCAGAATGGCGAGCGACTCGAACAACACCGTGCCGTCGTCCTCGATCAGCGCCGGCAGCGCCATCATCGGATTGATCTTGCGGAAGCTCTCCTCGCGCTGCTTGCCCTGCGGGAGATTGATATCGATCACCTCATCGGGCGTGATGCCCTTGAGATTGAGCGCGATGCGCACGCGGAATGTCGCCAGCGAGCGCCAGAAGGAAAAGAGCTTCATTGCTACACCCGTTATTTTTTTCCGCGTTCAGCCCAATAGACGCTCATCTGCGCGCCGTCGCCGCCACCGATGCCGTGCTTGGTGGCATCCTCGAAGCCCGACAGCGCCGCCCTGGTGGCAAGCATATCCGCACCCAACGACTCGCCGGTCGCGACCATTGTGCGCAAATCCTTCAGGCCATTGGCGATGCTGAAGGTGGTCGGCCCGGGGTCTTTGTCGTCGAACATCTTCACGATCATCTCGGCGCGCGTCTTGAGAGCGTTGTTGGCGCCGTTGCTCTCGACAAACAAATCAAGCAGCCGCTTGGGCTCCCAGCCGACGCTGCGCGCAATCGCGAAGGCCTCGCCATAGGCCTGCCAAGCCACCATCAACGGCAGATTGATCGCGAGTTTCATGGCCGAACCTGTGCCGACCGGCCCGCAATGCTCGATCTTGCGGCAGAGCTGTTCAAGGATCGGCCTGGCGCGCGTGGCATCGGCGGGCTCTGCGCCCATAAGACCCAGCAACTGTCCTTTGCGCGCCGGCGTGGTCGAGCCGCCGACCGGACATTCGACCAGGCTTGCACCTTTGGCGCGCACTTTCGGAGCCAGATCGGTCTCGACCTTGGGCGCGACCGTGCTCATCTCGATGAACAACTTGCCCTTCACATCGCCCGACAGCAGGCCCTTCGGTCCGTTATAGACGGCGTCGATGGCAGCGCCGTCGGTGAGCAAAGTGATGATGGTCTCGCAGGCCGCTGCAAGCTCGGCGGCGGAGCCCGCGACCTTGGCGCCCGATTGCGCCAGCGGCTTGGTCTTATCGGCTGTGCGATTCCACACCGTGACGTCGTGGCCAACTTCCATCAGCCGCGCTGCCACGTTGGCGCCCATGGCGCCGAGACCAGCCACTCCGACTTTCATGACGCCTCCCGATCTCTTGTTGCGGCGACGATAGGCGATCATGACTGAACATGAAAGCGGGGCTGCCGCCTGCACCTACTCGACAGGCCCGGTCCAGACCGCCTAAGAGGGATCGCGCACGTGTGCGCGCAAGCGATTCATTTTTCAGCGGGAGAAACCGGAATGGCGGCGCGCAAGGCAAAGGGCACGGTCGGCATCGTCGGGCTCGGCATCATGGGCGGGTCGTTTGCGAAAAATCTCAGCCAAGCCGGCTGGCGCGTGATCGGTTACGACATCAGCGCCGCAAGCCGCCGCGCGGCCATGCGCAACGGCGTCGAAATCGCCGCCGGCCCCGCCGATGTCGCGGCCATGTCGCCGGTCGTGCTCACCAGCCTGCCCAAGCCGGCTGCGTTGATGGACGTCGCGCGCCTGATCGCCGCCGCCAAGCTCAAGCGCAAAACGATCGTTGAGATGAGCACCTTCGCCATTGCCGACAAGGAAAAAGCGTGGCGCATATTGACCAAAGCCGGCCACATCATGCTCGACACGCCGGTCAGCGGCACCGGCGCACAAGCGGCGAGCGGCGACCTGGTGTTCTATGCCAGCGGCAATGCCGCTGCCGTCAAGCGGCTGACGCCGATGTTCGAAAGTTTCGGCCGCCGCGTTTACGATGTCGGCGCCTTCGGCAATGGCAGCAAGATGAAATTCGTAGCGAACCTGCTGGTCGCCATCAATAACGTCGCTGCCGCCGAAGCCATGGTGGTGGGCATGAAGGCGGGGCTTGCGCCGCAAATGATCTTCGATCTGATCAAGGTGGGCGCCGGCAATTCGCGCATCTTCGAATTGCGCGCCCCCATGATGGTGAAGGGAAACTACAAGAACGTGACCATGAAGATCGACGTCTGGGACAAGGATATGCGGGTGATCGGCGACTATGTCCGCAAGATCAAGGTTCCGACACCGATGTTCGATGCCTCGAAACCGGTTTACCGCAAGGCGATGCAGGGCGGCTTCGGCGCGCAGGACACGGCGGCGGTCTGTGCGGTGATGGAAAAAATGGCGAAGGTGAAGCGGCGCAAATAATCGCGCTCAATAGTTTTTTCGTGCCGGAGGACGCGCATGACCGCACTCCAACAGCGCTCGGAAGACCGCGACGGCATGCGGATCGACTTCAACGTGCCGATCGTCATGGACGACGTCCTCGTCCTGCGCGCCGATGTTTTTCGTCCCGCGAAAGACGGCCGCTATCCCGTCATCCTCACCTACGGTCCCTACGCCAAGAATCTCGCGTTTCAGGATGGCTATCCGAGCGCATGGAACATCATGGCGGAAAAACATCCCGACGTGACCGCGGGCTCATCCAACAAATATCAGAACTGGGAAGTGGCCGATCCGGAGAGGTGGGTGCCGCGCGATTACGTCTGCGTGCGCGTGGATTCGCGCGGCGCCGGCTGCTCGCCCGGTGTCATCGATCATTTTTCGCCGCGCGAGACGAAAGACTTTTACGACTGCATCGAATGGGCGGGGGTGCAGCCGTGGTCGAGCGGCAAGGTCGGCCTCAACGGCATTTCCTATTTCGGCATCAACCAGTGGCAGGTCGCTTCAATGCAGCCGCCGCATCTCGCCGCCATGTGCGTGTGGGAAGGCGCCGCCGACTGGTATCGCGACATGACGCATCACGGCGGCATTCTATCGACCTTCTGGGAGAACTGGTACGACATGCAGGTCAAGACCGTGCAATACGGTGCCGGCGAGCGCGGCAAGCGCAGCCGCATTACCGGCGAACTGGTGTGCGGGCCGGAAACGCTCTCCGACGGGCAACTCGCGAAAAACCGTTCCGATTTCGGTGGCGACATCCGCGCGCATCCGATGGACGATCAATATCACCGCGACCGCTCGCCGCTCTGGGACAAGGTGACGGTGCCGCTGTTCTCCGCCGCTAATTGGGGCGGCCAGGGCCTGCATTCGCGCGGCAATTTCGAGGGCTTTGTGCGCGCGGCCTCGAAGCAGAAATGGCTGGAGGCGCATGGCATCGAGCACTGGACGCACTTCTACACCGACTATGGCCGCGAGCAGCAGCTCAAGTTTTTCGATTGTTTCCTGCACGGCAAGAAAGCCGGCTGGGGGAAGCAGCCACGGGTCGCGCTGCAAATCCGTTATCCCGGCGAAAAATTCGTCACGCGCGCTGAAAACGAATGGCCGCTCAAACGCACCAAGTGGACGAAGTATTATCTTGACCCGTCGGATATGGCGCTCACGCCCAAGACGCCCGCCGGCGGCGCCAAGCTCGATTTCGCCGCCATGGGCGACGGACTGACGTTCCTTACGCCGGTGCTCGCACACGAAACCGAGATCACCGGCCCCTCGGCGCTCAAGCTCGCCGCTTCCTCATCGACCAGCGATGCGGATTTTTTCATCGTGCTGCGCGTATTCACCGGCGACCTCAAGGAAGTCGTGTTCCAGGGCGCCATCGACCCGCACACGCCCGTTGCCCAAGGCTGGCTGCGCGCCTCGCACCGCAAGCTCGACAAGAAACTATCCAAGGCCTATCGGCCCTATCACACCCACGACGAGAAACAGCCGCTCGTCAAAGGCAGGCCGGTCGATCTCGACATCGAAATCTGGCCGACCTGCATCGTCGTGCCGGCGGGCTTTCGTATCGGCCTGTCGATCCGCGGCAAGGATTACGAATACGGCGGCGCCAGCGGCGGCAAGCTGTCCAACTTCAAGAATGAGCTGAAAGGTTGCGGCCCCTTCCTGCACGACGATCGGCGCGACCGGCCGCCCGCCATTTTCAACGGCACGACCACATTGCATTTCCGCCCCGGCAATGCGCCTTATCTGCTGTTGCCAATCATCCCGCCGAAAAAGAAGACCGCCGGCAAGCGCGGCTAGCGCGGTTTGTCGCCAGCCGGCGTTGCGCTGCGACAGCACCCCGGCTTTACATCGTGGAATACATTATCCCATGATGGCGCAGGTTACGGTCCGCCCCGGATGGGAGCGGCGGGCCGGCACGGAACGTTTGCTTTTCGCTGCTCAAGGCCACGCCGGCCGATTCGCTTCAAGACGGCCAAGCAAGGCCGCCGACAATAAACGCCCCACTGGGGCGAACCAGGGAGGAATGAAAATGTCTCGTAAGGTTACACGCCGTCGATTCATGGCCGCGACAGCCGCAGGTGCGGCGGCGGCGACGTTCAAGTTTCCGATGCCCGCGATCGCGCAAGCCGCGCCCTTCAAGCTTGGCCTGCTCACCGTCAAGACCGGCGGCCTTGCGGAGGGCGGCATCCAGATGGAACAGGGCGTGCTCACCTGGCTGAAAGAGCACAACAACACGATGGCCGGCCGCAAGGTTGAGTTCTTCTCCGCCGACACCGGCGGCAAGCCGGCCGGCACCAAGACCAAGGCGCAGGAATTGATCGAACGCGACAAGGTCGATGTCATCCTCGGACCGCTCGCCGCTTTCGAATTGCTGGCGATCGACGACTACATCAAGCAGCACAAGACGCCGACGCTCAGCCTTGCCGGCGCCGACGACCTCACCCAGCGCCGGCCCAATCCCTACTTCCTGCGCGCCTCGGCGTCGTCTTCGCAGGCGATGCAGCCGATGG
>DATATS010000210.1:0-9516 GCA_036268675.1 Pseudolabrys sp. | reverse complement strand
CCGCGCACGACTTTGTCGGCGCCGTGTTTTGTGCGGGTAAACACCAGCACCCGTTCGACCGGCTCGCTCTTGAGCAGTTCGGCCAGCAGCGTCAGCTTGGCGGCCTTGTCGGTGTGGATCACGCGCTGCGCGATCTTCTCGACCGTGGTGGCCTGCGGCGTCACCGCCACGCGGGCGGGCTCGCGCAGCATCGCGTCGGCGAGCCGGGTGATTTCCTGCGGCATGGTGGCCGAGAAAAACAGCGTCTGGCGCGCTTTCGGCACCATGGCCACGACCTTCTTGATGTCGTGGATAAAGCCCATGTCGAGCATGCGGTCGGCTTCATCGAGCACCAGCACCTCGACCTGGTCGAGGCGCAGCGCGCGCTGATTGACCAGATCGAGCAGGCGGCCCGGTGTTGCCACCAGCACTTCGACGCCGCGCGCCAATCCGCGCACTTGCCGGTTGATAGGCACGCCGCCGATTGCCAGTTCAACGGCGAGCGGGCGGATGTGGCGGCCATAGGCGCGGAAGCTGTCGGCGATCTGGCCGGAGAGTTCGCGCGTCGGCGAAAGCACCAGCACGCGGCAAGCCTTTTTCTCCGGCCGCACGCGCTTGGCGTTGAGATGATTGAGGATCGGCAGCGCGAAGGACGCGGTCTTGCCGGTTCCGGTCTGCGCGATGCCGATGACATCGCGGGCCTGCAAGGCGATCGGAATGGTCTGGGATTGGATCGGAGTGGGAGTGACGTATTTCTCTTCGGCGAGGGCGCGAAGGATCGGCTCTGCGAGGCCGAAGTCGTTGAATGAAGTCAAAAGTTCTCTTTCTTATATGGCGAAGCGGCCTCGCCGCTCTTGCGGCAGGCGGAATCGCGGGGCTCTCAAAGACATCCCGCGTGGCCAGGGTTGTCGGTTACCAGGAGATAACGGAATGGGCGGGGCGAAAATCGTTGTAAGTGAATTTCGTGCACGCGGCCCGCAAACCCGAGATCGGGTCATTCATCCGCTGACGGTCATATGACAGGTGGCGGTGGTCTTTTCAAGGCGTCAGGCCCGCCTTATCGAGCCAAATGATGAATAAAGTGGTCGCCAGCGGTGCATTTCGCGCCGTAGACAAGCCGCCTTGGATCGGGGAATGTCGGGCCCGAAATGCCGTTCCCGGCCGTTGCGAGTAGCCCGGAGTCGTCCGACATGCCGTTTCCCAGGGCTTCCGAGGCCCTTTCCCGCTTTACCGTCCTCGATCTCACGCGCGTACGCTCGGGGCCCACCTGCGTGCGTGAGCTCGCTGATTGGGGCGCCAACGTCATCAAGATCGAGACGCCGCCGCATCTGGAAAAAGGCGAAGGTCCGGGCGGCCCGCGCGACAATGCCGATTTCCAGAACCTGCACCGCAACAAGCGCAGCATCACGCTCGATCTGAAATCGCCGCAGGGTCTGGCGGCGTTCAAGCGCATGGTCGAGAAGGCGGACGTCGTGGTCGAGAACTATCGGCCTGACGTGAAGGATCGTCTCGGCATCGACTACGAGTCCTTGAAGACGATCAACAAGCGCATCGTGCTCGGCAGTATTTCCGGCTTCGGCCAGGACGGGCCCTATCGCGACCGTCCGGGCTTCGACCAGATCGCGCAAGGCATGGGCGGGCTGATGTCGATCACCGGCGCGCCCGGCGAGGGCCCGATGCGCGTCGGCATCCCGGTCGCCGACCTGACGGCCGGGCTGTTCTGCGCGCTCGGAATCATGGTGGCGCTGCTCGAACGCGACGCCTCCGGTGAGGGACAGTGGGTCAACACGTCGCTGTTGCAGGCGCAGATTTTCATGCTCGATTTCCAGGCGGCGCGCTGGCTGCAAATGCAGCAGGTGGCCAAGCAAGCCGGCAACAATCATCCGACCAGCATTCCAACCGGCGTGTTCAAGACCAAAGACGGCTACATCAACATCGCCGCCGCCGGGCAGATCATGTGGGAGCGTTTGGGCGAAGCGCTCGCGGCGCCCGAATTGCTCGAGCGCGCCGAGTTCAAGACGAGCGACCTGCGCTCCAACAACCGCGACGCGGTCAATGCCGAGATCGAGAAGCGCACCGTCGCCAAGCCGAGCGCGGAGTGGGTCGCGATCTTCAATAAAATCGGCGTGCCCTGCGGCCCGATCTATACAATCGATCAGACGTTCGCTGACGAGCAGGTCAAGCATCTCGGCATCGCGCAGGCCGGCACGCGGCCGGACGGCAGCGAGCAGATCTTCGTCGGCCAGCCGATCAAGATGTCACGCAGCAAAAGCAAGATCGCCGCGACGCCGCCGGCCATCGGCCAGCACACCGACGAGGTGCTCAAGGAGTTCGGCTTCGCCGACAAGGACATTGCCGCTTTGCATGCGGCCAAAGCGGTGTGATCCGCCGCGCCGTCGAATAAGAGAAGGACGATTTCCATGAACGCCCCCGTGAAAACCGAAAAGATGCTCTCCCGCAAGGAGGGTGGCGTCGGCTATCTGATCTTCAACAATCCCGAGCGGCATAACGCGGTGTCTCTGGACATGTGGGAGGCCGCCTCCGGCATCCTGGCGGATTTTGCCGCCGACAAGGCGATCCGCGTGGTGGTGCTGACCGGTGCCGGCGGCAAGGCCTTCGTGTCGGGCGCCGACATTTCCAAGTTCGAGAGCGAGCGCTCCAGCAAGGAAGCGATCGACCGTTATAATGTCTCGGTCGATGCGGCCAACGCCGCGATCTACGATTTTCCCAAGCCGACCATCGCCATGATCCGCGGCTATTGCATCGGCGGTGGCGTCGGTCTCGCGCTGTGCTGCGATCTGCGCATCTGCTCGGACAATTCGAAATTCGGCGTGCCGGCGGCCAAGCTCGGTCTCGGCTATGGCTTCAAGGGCATCAAGAAGCTGGTCGATATCGTCGGCCCGTCCTTCGCCAAGGAAATTTTCTATACCGCGCGGCAGTTTACCGCCGCCGAGGCGGCAACGATGGGCCTCGTGAACCGCGTGTTGCCGGACGCCGAGCTTGAGAAGTATGTCAAGGATTACGCCGACACGATCAGCGTCAACGCGCCGCTCACGGTGAACTCGGTCAAGTTCATCGTCGGCCAGACGGTCAAGGCCGAGAGCGAGCGCAATCTCAAGACGTGCGACGAACTGGTGGCGCGCTGTTTCGCCAGCAAGGACTATATCGAGGGCCGTCAGGCCTTCATGGAAAAGCGCAAGCCGCAATTTACCGGCTCTTGACCGGCGCAGGCTGGATCGGGGGAGGGTGGCCGCTGGCGTTCGAAAGTGCTAATGCAACGCCAAGATTTTACCGGGTCATAGTGAGGTTCCCATGTATTCCGATCTCGCGCTTTATATCGACGGACAATGGCTCAACGGCAAAGGCCGCAAGAGCGAGGACGTGATCAATCCGGCGACCGGCAAGTCGCTCGGACAGCTGCCGCATGCGAGCAAATCGGATCTCGATGCAGCGCTTGCCGCGGCCGAAAAGGGCTTCGCGGTGTGGCGCGCAACGTCGGCCTATGACCGCTCCAAGATCTTGCGCAAGGCGGCCGACCTCCTGCGCGAGCGCTTCGACCTCGTCGCCAAGGTCATGACGCAGGAGCAGGGCAAGGTCTATGGCGAGTCGCGCGCCGAGGTTCTCGGCAGCGCCGAAATCATCGACTGGTACGCGGAAGAAGGGCGCCGCACTTACGGCCGCATCGTTCCGGGCCGCCAGAAGAGCCTGCGCCAGCTCATCGTCCAGGAGCCGGTCGGTGTTGTCGCGGCTTTCACGCCATGGAATTTCCCGACGCTCACCCCGGTGCGCAAGATCGCCGGCGCGCTCGCGGCGGGTTGCTCGATCATCATCAAGGCCTCGGAAGAAACTCCGGGCGGATGCATCGAACTGGTGCGTTGCTTTGCCGACGCAGGAGTGCCGGCGGGCGTGCTCAATCTCGTGTTCGGCGTGCCGGCGGAAGTCTCCGAGCACCTGATCCCGCAGAAAGCCGTGAAGAAGATTTCCTTCACCGGCTCGGTTCCGGTGGGCAAGCATCTGGCGGCGCTCGCCGCCAAGGGGATGAAGAAGGCGACCATGGAGCTCGGCGGCCATTCGCCGGTCGTGGTGTTCGAGGACGCCGATCCGGAGAAGACCGCCGACACCATCGCCGGTTTCAAATACCGCAACGCCGGGCAGGTGTGCATTTCGCCGACGCGCTTTTACGTGCACGAGAAAAACTACAGCAAGTTCGTCGCCCGCTTTGCCGAATATGCCAAGGGCATCAAGCTCGGCGACGGCATGGAAAAGGGCGTCACGATGGGTCCGCTCGCCAATCCGCGCCGGCTCGATGCCATGGACAGTTTTGTCAAGGACGCCAAGGACCGCGGCGGCAAGGTCCTCGCCGGCGGCGAGCGTCAGGGCAACCAGGGCTATTTCTTCCAGCCGACGGTCATCACCGACGTGCCGGACGATTCCAAGATCATGACCGAGGAACCTTTCGGGCCGCTGGCGCCGATCGTTCCGTTCAAGACCTTCGACGAGGTGGTCGAGCGCGCCAATTCATTGCAGTTCGGGCTCGCCGCCTATGCCTTCACCAATTCGGACAAGAACGCGGCGGCCATCGGCGACGCGCTGCAATCCGGCATGGTGGGCATCAACAGCATCGCCATCTCGACCCCGGAGACGCCGTTCGGCGGCATCAAGGATTCCGGCTACGGCTCCGAAGGCGGCATCGAGGGCTTGCAGGCGTACATGAACACGAAGTTCATTTCGCAGGGGTGAGGCAACAGCCGCAACACACTCTGGTGTCATGCCCGCGAAGGCGGGCATCCAGTACTCGCTGACCTGTCGGTGCGTACTGGGTCCCCGCCTACGCGGGGACGACAGCCGAACGTGTTGCGCGCGTCCGGCGACTACTTCCCCATCCCCTTCTGGCACGCCGCCCACACTTTCGCGGGCGTCGCCGGCATGTCCATGTGGTCGCCGGCGCCGTTCGGGATGGCGTGCGCGATGGCGTTCATCAGGGCGGCGATCGCAGCCGTCGTGCCGGCCTCGCCGGTGCCTTTGACGCCGAGCGGGTTGGTGGTCGCCGGCGTCGACAACACCGCCTCGCGAAATTCGACCGGCATGTCGTGGGCGTGCGGCATGGCGTAGTCCATGAACGAGCCGGTCACCAACTGCCCACCGGCGTCGTAGACGACGTCTTCCAGCAGCGCCTGGCCGAAGCCGTTGGCGAGGCTGCCTTGCACCTGGCCTTCCACGATCATGGGGTTGAGCATGTTGCCGCAATCGTCGACCGCGGTGTAGGTGGCGACATCGACGTGGCCGGTCTCGGGATCGATCTCCACTTCGGCGATATGGACGCCGTTCGGAAACGTCAGCGGCGTATCGGTTTTTTCCTTGGTGTCGAGGCTTTCGCCTGTCTCCTTGGCGCGGCGCGCCGTCTCGAACAGCGAAATCATTCGGTCGGTACCAACGACCTCGAAGCTGCCGTTGCGATACTGGATGTCGGCGACCGAGGCTTCCAGCAGCGCGGAAGCTACTTTTTTCCCCTTCTCCAGCATTACATCGGCGGTGTGCACGATGGCATGGCCCGCCGCCATCGCCGAGCGTGAACCGACCGATGCGTTGCCCACCAGATCGAACGCGGAATCCCCATGCCGGTGCTCGATCAGATGCGGGTCGATGCCGAGCTTGTCCGCCAGGAGCCGGCCGAACACGGTGGCGTGGGCTTGCCCGGTCGATTGCACGTTGAGGCGCAAGATCAGCTTGCCGCCGCCGGGAAACAGAATGCCGGCGCTCTCGGTCGGCGTTGCACCGGCATGTTCGAGCATGCAGGAGATGCCGACGCCGCGCAGTTTCCTGGCCTTGGCCGAAGCGCGCTTGCGTTTGTTGAAACTCTTGTAGTCGGACAATTCCATCGCCTTGGCGAAGACGCCTGGAAAGTCGCCGCTGTCGTACGTGGTGCCGACCGCGGTCTTGTAGGGCATCGAGGAGGGCGGAATGAGATTTTTCCGGCGCAATTGCACGGTGTCGATACCGCTGATGCGGGCGGCTTCCTCGACCGCGCGATCGAGCGCGTAATTCGCCTCCGGCCGCCCGGCGCCGCGATAGGGGCCGATCGGCGCCGTATTGGTGAAGACGAGCAGGCTGGAAAAAGCGATCTTGGGGATGCGGTACATGCACGGCAGGCAACGCGCCACGTTCATGGTGTTGATGTTGCCGCCCGCCGGCGTGATGTAGGCGCCTTCGCCGCAAATGTGCCGCATGCGCAGCGCCAGGAATTTCCCGTTGGCGTCGAGCGCGAGCTCGGTCTCGGTCACCGCGTCACGCCCCTGCGTGTCGGTCATGAACGCTTCCGAGCGGGTCGATTGCCAGCGCACCGGGCGGCCGATTGTCTTCGCCGCCACCAGGACCACCGGATATTCCGGATAGACCGGTGATTTCATGCCGAAGGCTCCGCCGACGTCGGCGGTCAGTACGCGCAGCTTCTCGTTGGGCAGACCCATCACCGTGGCGGTGTTGTTGCGCAAGCCGCCGGCGCTCTGCGAGCAGGCATGGAGCGTGTAGTTGTCGTGTTCCTTGTCGTACATGCCGGTCGCGCCACGCGTCTCCATCGAAGCAACCACCAGCCGTTGATGCAGCACCGTGACCCTCGCGACATGAGCAGCGCCGGCAATGATCTTGTCCACCTCGCGCTCGTTCTCCTCGCCCGGCAGCGGGCCGGGCCAGTCGAGCGCCAGATTGCCTGGCGCTTCCGGATGCACCTGCGGCGCGTCCTTCTTCAGCGCGGCGCGGGGCTCGACCACGGCGGGCAATTCCTCGTAGTCGACCGTGACCAGATCGGCCGCGTCCTGCGCCAGTGCTCGCGTTTCCGCGACGACGGCGATAACCGCTTCGCCGACATAGCAGACGCGTTCACCCGCAAGCACCGGGCGGAACGGCTGGATCATCTCCTTGCCACCACGGCCGGTCATCGGCGGGCTGCGCCCGGCGGCTTTCACGCCTGCAGCCGTCATGTCCGCCGCAGTGAGCACCGCGAGCACGCCTTTGCCTTTGCGAGCCTCATCCGCGTTGATCGAAACGATGCGTGCATGCGCGTGCGGTGAGCGCACGAAGACCGCATGCGCCAGATTCTCCACCTGCGGGTCGTCCATGAATTGGCCGGCGCCGCGCACCAGAGCGTCGTCCTCCAGGCGCGGTTCGGCTTTGCGATGGGCGAGGGGCAAATTCATGCGGGGATTCCACGTTCGAAATGAGCGGCCGGTTATAACCTAAAATCCGCACGGGGACAGGGCTTGCGCCTGTCGTGAGGCTATGGCTGGAACGCAACTTGGCCCGCCGAGTTGGTCCATTGCGCTGCGCTGCCAATTTCCTATTCCGAAAACATCACAGAGTTGCCGTATTTTCGGTGCTGTCGTGCCCATCATCACCATCAAACTTAATTGCTGTTGTGAGGAGCGGGCGGCGCTCGCGGCATAAACGAATCGTTGATTGAAAATGACCAAGCGGCGCATCATCAAGAAAAAGCAGATCCGCTGGATCAAGCGAAAGGTGTCGTATCTCGGTCTTGTTCTCGCGTTCGGCGGTGTGCTGTCGATTGCGCATGCCAGCAACCTGTCGCGCGAAAGCAGCTACGACCGGATCGAAGCCGGCCAGTGGGTTGTCGCCTCGATGTATTGGGAAGACAAGCTGGTCTCGACCGGCAAGAGCTTCAATCCGATCGGCTGGCACGCCGCGCATCGGACATTGCCGATCGGTACCTTGATCCGCGTCTCGAACCCGAAGAACCACCGCTCGATCACGGTCACGATCAACGACCGCGGTCCGTTCACGCCCGGGCGCGATCTCGATCTCAGCCTCGGCGCTGGCACCTTGCTTGGGCTGAACGGGCTCGGCACCGTCTACATGGAAGTGCTGGCGCTGCCGCCCATCGCCAAGGACATCCGGCGGCCGATCGTGGAGAATCTGTTTGCGGTGGCCGACGCCAACGCCAATTGCGTGAGCGGGACGCCGTGTTAACCGTCGCCGCGTGGAACTTTTCGTCGCATCGCATGCTGTGAAATTAACCCTCCGCCGCCAGTTCGTTTGCATTCCGTTGCTCTGCACAGCCTTACTAAGCTTGGTGCATCCGGGGGCGGGGATTTGCGCGTGATGAGAAGAAAGTTTGCGGCACTCGCAGCCGCCTGCGTCGCGCTCATGGTTGCCGCCTGCGGCCCTGCCGCCGCGGCGCAGAATCAGCCACGGCTGTTTTCTCTTGCCCCTTCCTTTGCGCCGCAACGGGAAGGTCCGCCGCCCGGCCGGCCCTATTTTGTCGACTTCCGCGCCGGATACCAGTCGATCACCGGGCACACCTATATCGTCTTCGGCCGTCTCAGCGCCGATGGCCACGTTGAGTCCATCCAGAATGCCGACATTCTTCCGATCAATCAGGACGCCGCGGTCGTCGGTACGCTGGTTCCGATACGCGCCCAGGTCCAGGTGCGCGACGGCGACAGCAAGCGCGACGTCACGATCGACTATCGCCGCTATCTGAGCGCAGCCGAATTTTCCAGAATGCGGGCGGCCATTCGCCACCAACGTACGATTGATCGCCAGTGGAGCCTGCTGCTTTTCAACTGCAACGACTTCGCCGGCGAAATCGCCGAGGCGTTGGGACTGCGGCGTCCGCCCGGGGCGATGTTGCCGAACATGTTCGTCGCTTCGCTGCGCCTGTTGAACGGCCGCGAGGATTAATCCTTACGCTGCCGCTTTCACCGCGTCGGCGTCGAGCGGCATCTTCGCCGGCGCGGTTGGGGTTTTTCTCGGTGAGCCCGATCCATTCGACCGCCGGATGGCGCGCAGCGACCTCGCCGCGGAACAGCCCGACGCGGCCGCCGCCGATGATGGCGAGGCCGACGCCCCTGGCGGAAGGCTTCACGAATTGACCCCCGCGCGGTTGCGCGCTTTGAGCTCGGCGATGCCGGAGATCGTCTCGTTGGTGAGCGGCAGATCGATCGGCTCGTTGCGGTCGGCGGACAGATCCGCTGCGCTGTAGGTTTCCATGACCCGGCGCGCGCTCTCCGGCGTCACCATCACCGGCGTATCGCGGATGCAGGCTTCGAGGAAATGGATGGTCTCCGGCCCCATGCCGCCGGCAAACACATCGTCCACCCACTCGCCCGGCATGGTGGACATGGGAAATTCCTGGCCGCTCTTGACCGTATTGAGCCAGTTGTCGCGCTGGGTGTCGTCGAGGATGAGCGCGCCCTCGGTGCCGGTGATCTCGATCCAGGTCGCGCAGTAATTCGGATAGCTCGGCGGAAGATTCCAGCCGCCGCCAATCATCACCGCGACGCCGTTGTCCATGGTGATGGTGGTGAACATCACGTCATGCGAGCCGTTGACCGGCTGCATGTAGCCATAGGCGCCCTGCGAATAGACGCGCACGGGCTTCGCCGGCTCCAGCAGCCAGAACACGAAATCGAGATCGTGCGTCGATTCCATGACCACGGGCGAAAGCCGCACGCGGCTCGCGATCTTCTTGCCGAGCGAGCGCGAGAGATGCCGGCTGACCAGCACGGACACGACCTTGCCGAG
>DATATS010000209.1:0-8803 GCA_036268675.1 Pseudolabrys sp. | reverse complement strand
CGCAGGCCGGCTGGCCGCGCTTCCACATGCTCGACAGCACCGATCCGGCGCAGATCAGGACGATTGAAAAGGCGGTCAATCTGGAAAAGGCGCTGTTCATTGTCTCGTCCAAATCCGGCAGCACGCTGGAGCCCAATATTTTCATGGACTATTTCCTCGACCGCGTCGGCGCCGTGCGCGGCAAGGACAAGGCTGGCGAACATTTCGTCGCGGTCACCGATCCGGGCTCGTCGCTGGAGCGGCACGCCAAGCAGCTCGGCTTTGCCCATATCTTTCATGGCGTCCCGGCGATCGGCGGGCGCTACTCTGTGTTGTCGAAGTTCGGCCTGGTGCCGGCGGCGGCGATGGGGCTTGACGTCAAGCGTATGCTCGAGACGACGCTGCCGATGTTGCACAGCTGCGGCGCGGACGTTCCGCCGCAGGAAAATCCCGGTACACGGCTCGGCATTGCGATGGGCGTCGCGGCCACCCGTTTCGGCCGCGACAAGGTAACCATCGTCGCTTCTCCGGGCATCGCCGATCTCGGCGCCTGGTTGGAGCAGCTTCTGGCGGAGAGCACCGGCAAGCAGGGGCGCGGGCTAATCCCGCTCGCAGGTGAGCCGCTTGCCGCTCCCGAACGCTACGGTAACGATCGATTTTTTGCTTATCTTGAATTGGACGGCAAGCACGATCCGGCGCAGCGCCAGGCGATAGCGGCGCTCGAGCGGGCAGGGCACCCGGTCGCGCACATCACGGTGAAGGATGCCTGGCACATCGGACAGGAATTCTTCCGTTGGGAAATGGCTACCGCCGTGGCTGGTGCAATCATCGGCATCGACCCATTCAATCAACCGGATGTCGAGGCGAGCAAAGACAAGACGCGCGCCCTGACCGACGACTACGAAAAATCGCACCGCTTGCCGAAGCAAGAGCCGTTGTTCCAGGAAAACGGTCTCGCGCTTTACGCCGATCCGCGCAACGCCGCCGAGCTTGGCCGGCACAACACGCTGGCCGGCTACCTCAAGAGCCATTTCGGTCGCGTGCATGCCGGCGAAAAGTCGGGCGATTACGTAGCGCTGCTGGCCTATATCGAGCGCAACGAGGCGCATACGCGGGCGCTGACCGAGGCGCGAACGCGCGTGCGCGACAAGACGCGCGCCGCGACCTGCCTCGGTTTCGGCCCGCGCTTCCAGCATTCGACCGGACAGGCCTACAAAGGCGGGCCGAGCTCCGGCGTGTTCATGCAGATCACCTGCGACGACCCGGCGGACATCGACGTGCCCGGTCATTCCTACAGCTTCGGCGTCGTCAAGGCGGCGCAGGCGAGCGGCGACCTGGAGGTGTTGGTCGAGCGCGGACGTCGTGCGTTACGCGTTCATCTTAAAGATGTCGATTCGGGACTGGCTGACCTTACGCGGGCAATCGATACGGCGCTTGAATAAAGCATTTTATGAATGCGGGAGTGAAACAAATGCAGATTGGCATGATCGGCCTCGGCAAAATGGGCGGCAACATGTCTCGTCGCCTCATGAAAGCGGGGCATGCGTGCGTGGTCTTCGACGCCAATGCCAAACCGCGTGAGGCGCTGGCAAAAGAGGGCGCCAGGGCGGCGGCCTCGCTGGAGGATCTGGTCAAGACGCTGAAGACGCCGCGCGCGGTGTGGGTGATGTTGCCTGCGGGCAAGATCACCGAAGAAACGGTCGACCATCTCGGTGGGTTGCTGGAGCCTGACGACATCATCATCGATGGCGGAAATTCATTTTACAAGGACGATATTCGCCGCGCCAGGAAATTGGCCGACAAGCGCATCCGCTATGTCGACTGCGGCACATCCGGCGGCGTTTGGGGCATCGATCGCGGCTACTGCATGATGATCGGCGGTCCCAAACCGGCCGTGGATCATCTCGATCCGATCTTTGCGGCGCTTGCGCCCGGGCTGGGCGATATTCCTCGCACACCCGACCGCTCGAAAGGCGACCCGCGCGCCGAGCGCGGTTACATTCATGCCGGCCCGTCGGGCGCCGGTCACTTCGTCAAAATGGTTCATAACGGTATCGAGTACGGATTGATGCAAGCATATGCCGAGGGGTTCGATATCCTGCGCAACAAGAATTCAAAAGACTTGCCGGAGGACGAGCGCTTCACGCTCAATATGATGGACATCGCAGAGGTCTGGCGCCGTGGCAGCGTCATCTCGTCCTGGCTGCTCGATCTCAGCGCCGCGGCGCTGGCGAAGGACCCGCAGTTGAGCAAGTTCTCCGGCTATGTCCAGGATTCTGGTGAGGGCCGTTGGACTGTTGAGGCCGCAATCGAGGAAGCGGTTCCCGCCGACGTGCTCTCGTCGGCGCTCTATGCGCGATTCCGCTCGCGCCAGGAACACACCTTTGGCGAGAAGATGCTGTCCGCCATGCGCTTCGGTTTTGGCGGGCATATCGAAGGTCAGGAATCGACCGACCCCGAACCGAAACCGGGTCAATCGCGAGGTCACACGGCGCAGAACGCGGCGGAGTAGCGCGATGCTCGACCACCAGAGCGGGATATCTCCGGCCGCGAAGGTCGTCGCCTCGCCCCCGCGTCGTGAAGCCAAGCCAGCCGACCCCTGCGCAATCGTCATCTTCGGCGCCCGCGGCGATCTGACCAAGCGGCTGGTGACGCCGGCTCTCTACAATCTTGTGCGCACCAAGGTATTGCCGGAGAAATTTGCGTTCATCGGCGTCGACCACGGGGAGGGTACGGCCGAAAGCTGGCGCAGCGGTCTGCACGACATGCTGAAAAGCTTCATCGGAAACGCTTCCGCTGAATTCGACGTCGACGAGATCGACGCCGATGCGTGGAAGCGGCTGGCCGACAAGATGGTCTATGTGCAAGGCGACTTCACCAAGCCGGACCTGTACGAGAAGATTCGCGCCGCGTTGGCCAGCGCGGAGAAGACCCACGGTACGAAAGGCAACGCCATCTTCTATCTCGCCGTCGCCGACCGTTTCTTTGGCGCAGTGGTGGAACAACTCGGCAAGGCCAAGCTCACCGATCAGAATGAGGACAGGGACGGCAATCCAAGCTTCTGGCGTCGCGTGGTGATCGAGAAGCCGTTCGGCCATAGCCTCGCATCGGCGCGCGAACTCAACGCCAGTATTCTGCGGACGCTGCACGAAGACCAGATATTCCGCATCGACCACTTTCTGGGCAAGGATACGGTCCAGAGCATCATGGCGTTTCGTTTCGCCAATGGGCTGTTTGAGCCAATCTGGAATCGCGATCGTATCGATCACGTGCAGATCACGGTGGCGGAGACGGTCGGCGTGGAGCGTCGCGGCAAATTCTATGAGGCGACCGGTGCGCTGCGCGACATGGTGCCGAATCACGTGTTCGCATTGCTCTCGATGGTGGCGATGGAGCCGCCGACCGGCTTTGACGCCGCAGCGATCCGCTCAAAAAAGGCCGAAGTTCTCGCCGCTATGCCAGCCATCAAGCCGGCGCAAGCGGTGCGCGGGCAGTACGGCGCAGGCTCCGTGCTGGGCAAAGATGTGAAGGCCTACCGGCACGAACCCAACGTTGCGCCGGATTCGAACGTCGAAACCTATGTAGCGATGCAGCTTGAGATCGACAACTGGCGTTGGGCGGGTGTGCCTTTCTACATCCGTACCGGCAAGCACCTGGCGCAGCGCAACACCGAGATCGCGATCCGCTTCAAGCAGGCGCCATATTCGGCGTTTCAGGACACACCCGTCGATATATTGCGGTCGAACTGGCTGGTGCTGCGCATCGCGCCGGACGAAGGCATCTCGCTTCAATTCGTGGTCAAGCGGCCAGGCCCGGCGGTCGATATTGCGGCGGTGAAGATGGATTTCCGCTACGACGATTGGTTTCCGAAGGAGCCGAATGTCGGATACGAGACTTTGCTCTATGATGTGATGATCGGCGACCAGACGCTGTTCATGCGCGCCGATATGGTCGAGCAGGCATGGCGCGTCGTGCAGCCGGTGCTCGACACTTGGGCTGTCGAGAAGGCCGCGCAACTGCCGATCTATCCGTCGGGCGGCGCGGGGCCTGACGAGGCCGACGCGCTTTTGCAGCGCGACGGGCGCCGCTGGCGTCCCATCGGCGGCACAGAAAAAACGCCATGATGGAGCGGGCCGGATCTCCTGCAGGAAAAATTTCGGCGCTCGTATCGGACGTCGATGGCACGCTGGTCACCGACGACAAGATATTGACTGAGCGCGCCCAGGCGGCTGTAGTGGAGCTTCACGCGCGCGGAATCAAATTTACAATCGTCAGCAGCCGTCCGCCGCGTGGGTTGCGCATGCTGCTCAAGCCGCTCAATATCACCGCACCGATCGGCGGCTTTAACGGCGCGGTGATCGCGGCCCCCGACCTGTCGGTAATCACCCAACATCTGCTGCAGCCCGAAGTTACCCGGCAGACGATCGACATGCTCGGTGCGCGAGGCGTGCAAGCGTGGGTTTTTGCCGGAAGCGACTGGTTGATCTCCCATCCCGACGGTCCCCACGTCGAGCACGAGACGCACACGATCGGATTCTTGCCGACAATTGTCGAGAATTTCGAGCCGTATGTCGGCATCGCCGCAAAGATTGTCGGCGTCAGCACGGATTACGACCTTCTCGCGCGCTGTGAGCGCGAAGTCAGCACCGCGCTTTCCGGTCAGGCCACCGTTGCGCGCTCGCAGCCCTACTATCTCGATGTCACCCACCCGCTCGCCAATAAGGGCGATGCTTTTTCGGAATTCTCCAAGCTGCTTGGAGTTCCGCCGGCGGAGATTGCCGTGATCGGCGATGGGGCCAATGACGTCGCCATGTTTGAGCGAGCCGGCCTGAGCATTGCCATGGGCAATGCAGGTCCGGAGGTACAACGATCGGCGAACGTCGTGACCGGCAGCAATCGCGACGAGGGCTTCGCCCATGCAGTCGAACGTTACATTCTTGGCGGAGATTGCCCGGCCGCGCCCGGACATAAAGTCATGGGTAGCGCAACCCCATGACAAGCGCGCTCGCCGCCAAGCTGGAGATTTTTGCTGATCCGCGAACATTGTCGAGCCGGGTTGCCGATTGGGTTCTTGATCTCGCCATAGCGAAAGCTGGCGTGTTTTCTGTTTGTCTCTCCGGGGGCTCAACGCCTCGCGGCCTATACGAGACCCTGGCGACGCCGCTCTATCGCGACAAACTTCCCTGGGCGCGAACGCATTGGTTCTGGGGCGACGAACGATTTGTGCCGCACGACGATGCGCTGAGCAATTACCGTATGGTGCGGGAGGCGCTGCTGACGCGCGCGCCGATCCCCGCCGCCAATGTCCATGCGATCCCGACCGAAGGGCTCGATCCGCAAGCGGCGGCATCTGCCTATGAAGGCGATCTCAAATCCTTCTACGGCGCGCAGCGCCTCGATCCCGTCAGGCCACTGTTCGACGTCAATCTTCTGGGGCTCGGGCCGGATGGGCATACTGCCTCGCTGTTTCCGGGGACCGAGGTGCTTGAGGAACGTGAAGGCTGGGTTGCGGCCGTCATTGGCGCCAAGCCCGAGGCGCGCATCACGCTGACCTATCCGGCTCTCGAAAGTTGCCGGCACGCCGCTTTCCTTGTTACGGGGCAAGCAAAGCGCGCCATCTTTGGCCGTCTTCGACAAGGCGACGTTGATCTGCCGGCTGCGCATCTGCGTCCAATTGGCGATCTGACATGCTTCCTGGATCGCGCCGCAGCGGGAGCCTTGCAATGAAACGAAAGGCGCGCAGCGGGGTCGTTACCCTGAGCATCGACGTCGGTGGGACCGGCCTGAAGGCGTCCGTTCTCAACCACGCGGGCAAGATGATGGTCGATCGCGTCCGCGTGCCGACTCCTTATCCATGTACGCCCAAAATCATGTTGAAGGCGCTCCAAGACTTGGTCGCGCCGCTGCCTTCGTTCGACCGCGTTTCCGTTGGTTTTCCCGGGGTCGTTCGCGACGGATGCACGGTCACCGCGCCGCATTTCGGCAAACGTCTGTGGCGAAATTATCCGCTCGCCGCCGCATTGTCGAAGCGGCTCGGCAGGCCGGTTCGCATGCTCAACGATGCCGAGGTCCAGGGCTTCGGAATCGTAAAGGGGCGCGGTCTGGAGCTTGTGCTGACACTGGGCACCGGGGCGGGCACGGCCTTATTCCGCGACGGCGTGCTGATGCCGCATCTCGAATTGGCGCAGCATCCGATCCACAAAGGAAAAACCTATAACGACTACATTGGAAAAAATGCACTGCATCATCACGGCGTCAAGAAATGGAGCCATCACGTCCGCAAGACGATCGAGATTCTCTACTCGCTCCTTCACTATGACGTGTTGTATCTAGGCGGCGGCAATGCGCGAGAAGTGATCGGCCCACCGCGCGGCGCCAAGATTGAATCGAATGACGCCGGGATCACCGGCGGAATCCGTCTTTGGGATGCCGACGTCGAGGAAACGTTTAGGTTTGAAAAGGGCCGCGGAAAACGTGTCAGCGGCCGTCACACGAAGTGACGCCGTCCTGCCACGGGTGCGCGTGATCGCTGCCCAGTGTACATACTCTGGAACCAGGGACCGCTCGCGGCGACTTCCATCTGTCAGCCCTGATGCAGGCGCGTCACTTCTTGATCGCCGGCCTCAAGCTTCCAGCCATCGCGCCAGCGGCGCCGAATGAGACCGGCTCCGAAGAGCAGGAGCGCGGCCGCCGCGATCGGCCTCACCCAGCCACCCATCAGCAAGAGCGGCAGCGAAAGCGAGATAGCCAGCGCGGGCGCGTAGGCGAGCGTCCATTTGCGCTTGCCCCGGGCGCGCTGAAACCAGGGATAGATCAGCGAGAACACCGCCAGGATAATGAAGAACAGCGACCAGTGTCGCGTCACAAACATGCTCAGGTTGTCGCTAGTCGCGAGCGAGCGCGAGAGATTGACTTCGGCCACCGGCCCCAGCACGACGCCCAGGATCATCGGCGTCAAAGGAAAGCCGAGCCGCACCATCACGTAGCCGATGATGCCAAAAATAAGCAGCGTCCATAGATCGAAATCAACGTTGTTGAGGGAAAAGACGCCGATGGCGCAGTAAGCCAGGATCACCGCCGCCAGCACGTAAAGCGGTACGCGCATGATCAGAACGAACAGACGAAGACAAAACGTCTGGCACGCCACCATGATGAAGTGCGCGAGGAAGAAGGCGACGATGATGCCGTAGGCGAGCCGCGGCTGCGTGCTGATGAAGGTTGGACTCGGCGCGATGTCGTGGATGAGCAGAGCGCCCAGCATGACGGCGGTGACGGCGTCGCCAGGAATTCCCAGCGCCATCATCGTGATGAGAGCGCCGCCCGCGGTGGCATTGTTGGCCGACTCGGACGCGATGATGCCATCGGGGATGCCGGTGCCGAATTTCTCTGGATATTTGGAGGCCTTCTTGACCTGATCGTAGGCCAGGATGTTGGAGATCGAGGAACCCGCCGCCGGCAACACGCCGACGAAGACGCCAATCAGCGAGGAGTGCAACCATACGCCCCAATGTTTGACGATGGCCTTGATCGCCTGGACGTGCTCGATCTTGACGCGCGTCGCGCCGCGCGCCGAGAGCGCTTCGGCCGCGGTCGTCGGATCGCGCAGGTCCGACATCAACTGACTGAATGCGAACAATCCGACGAGAACAGAAAGAAAGGCGAAGCCCTGATCGAGCGCGTCGATGCCAAAGGTAAAGCGGGCGACGCCGTTGATCTGATCCTCACCGAAACTGGCAACCAGAATTCCGAATACGCCGGCAATGAGGCCTTTGAGCAGATCCTCATCGGAGAGGCTTGCAGCGATGGTCAAGGCGAAGGCCACCAGCGAGAAAAAATCCCACGGTCCGAACTCCAACCCGATGCGTGCCAGTTGCGGCGCCAGCACGGACAGCAGTATGGCGCTCAACAGGCCGCCGAAGAACGATGACCACACGCCGATGCCCAGCGCCAAGCCGGGCTTGCCTGCGCGCGCCATGGTGAAGCCGTCGAAGGTCGTAGCGACGGCCGATGGCGTTCCCGGAATGCCGATCAGGATGGCCGACATCAGGCCGCCCGAGAGTCCGCCGACATAGACGCCCAGCATGGTCGACAGGCCCTGCACCGGCGGCATCCCGAAAGTGAAGGGCAATGTCAGCACGATCGCCATGGTGATGGTGAAACCGGGGATAGCGCCGGCGATCAATCCGGCCACCACGCCGACAGTCATCAAGACAAGGCTCTTGAACTCAAAAACCGCTGCAAACGCCGCGAATAAGTGATCCCAATAGGGCATCGTGTAGGCGCCTGCGTTAGAGGAAAAGATGAACGAGGCGCCCCTCGGGCAAAATGACGCCGATTGCATATGTGAAGATCAGCCACATGAAACCGACTGAAGCGATGGCAATGGCCGCATGACGCCATTGCGCGCGCATGGCGCGATCCCCTACGGCGGCTTGCACAGCCCAAACGAAAAGCACGCCGGCAATGAGCATGCCGACATAGGGGATAGACACGAGAAATAGCAGGAACAAGCCGAAGCACCATAACGGGTTGCGATAATAGGCGACCCAGCCGCGCAAACCGCCTTTCGCTTCGCCGGCCGCGTCTTCCCGCAACGAGCGAACGAAATAGACGAAGCAAAGCGCGAAAAAGACGATGAGGACAAAGCGCGGCCAAACGCTGGAGGCCATGGTCGAAAACGGCGTGCGTCGCCATTGGAAGGTGTCCCAGAAGAGCACCCCTCCGGCGATCAAGAGCACCGCGGCGACGACGGTGTCACGATTGAGACGGCGCACGCCCGCATCTCCTCCGGCCGGCCGCATAGCGGAAGGCGGCCGCGTTACAT